>NZ_JBSSCV010000016.1:0-71038 GCF_054060065.1 Thermostichus sp. MS-CIW-37
CGTGGTTGGCTTGCCAACTGCAGGGCTACCGTTCGCGCCAGCGGGCCGGAGGCCTTAAGCCCGCCCTGTACTGCGAAGCAGTCAGGGTCGGGTAGTTTACTTTGAGATACACCCGCTAGCCAGAGCCGGATCCCTGAGGTAGAGTAGTGGATATCGAGCCTCGATCATCTACCGCAGTTGGGTCTCGCATTGAGTCTTGCCCAGAAAGTGTGTAAAGTGGTAGACGATGTGGACTTCGGCTGTATCATGTCTTCCCAGAGTCCGCGATTGCCAGGCTCGTTGTTGAGGTAGGCAGTTTGTCGCTTCTATGAGGACACTTCTACAGCCAAAAAGGTGTGAGGAAAAGAACAAGGAGAGAAACATGCCCGCGAAACACGCGAACTACTGGAAAACGCTGCTGGCTGGCACCCTGGGCGCAGCAGCGATCCTGACCCCTGGAGTGGCTTATGCCCAAGCTACCGGGCCGGTCACCTCCATCTCTGAGCTTTCGGATGTGCAGCCCACCGACTGGGCCTTCCAAGCCCTGCAATCCTTGGTGGAGCGCTACGGTTGTATTGCCGGCTACCCTGACCGCACCTTCCGCGGCAACCGGGCTATGACTCGCTTTGAGTTTGCCGCCGGTATGAACGCCTGCTTGGATCGCATCAATGAGTTGATTGCAGCCGGTTTGGCCGACAAAGTCTCCAAGGAAGACTTGGCCACGCTGCAGCGCTTGCAAGAAGAATTTGCTGCCGAGCTGGCGGCCCTGCGCGGGCGGGTGGATGCCCTGGAAGCCGATGTTACTGATTTGAAAGGGAAGGTCTTCAACCCGGTTACCAAGTTGAATGCCCAAGTCATCGCCGCTGTTGTAGGCAGCGCTCTCACGGAAGACAGAGTTGTTGATGGGAAGGTAGTAGCAGAGCAAAACCAAGCCAACATGACTCTTCCCTATCGGGTACGCTTGAACTTCGATGCTTCTTTTGTGGGTCGCGATCGCCTGCGCATTCGTCTCCAAGCTCGCGATGCTGTGACTGAGTTCTTTGAGGGGGATCCCGGCCTTGGCTTTGGCGGTGGTGGCGGTGGCACTTTCACCCTGGCCCAGCTAGTTTATCAATTCCCTGCTTTCGACCGCGCTGCTACTATCTACACGGGCATTACGGGTACGGGAGTGGGGAGCGTTCTGCAGTACAGCACGCCCTTTGATGCCCTGTCGGACTTTGCCGATGCTCCCAAATCTACGGCAGATGTGCCCAGCGGAACCCTATTTGGTTTTCGCTACCGTTTGAGCGACCAGTTTCGTTTAGCCTACGCCTACAGCACCAGAAGAGGGCAAGCTCTGGGGAGAGGCTTTGGCGACAGTGGCTTGACAGGTGATGATAGCGCCCACGTCGTTGAGCTGGGCTTCTTGCCGAACGAAAACCTGGAGATCTACCTGCAGTTTGCCAGTACCTATCTGCAGCAAGCAAATGACGGCCCCACCTTCCTGGCCACGGGTAAAAGTCTCTTCCGCGGGCCGGTAAGAGGAACGCAGGTCGATGTCTCTGCGCGGGTAAACGCCTTTACAGTCGCAGCCAACTGGGAGCTTAGCCCTCGAATTACCGTATCCGGCTGGTTTACGGCTGGCAATGTGGATTACAACCTGCCCAATGTGGTACCGGCTGGCACTGTGGATCCGGGTGATGAAGACTTTAATGGTTTCCTCCTTGGCTTTGTTTTCCCCGACCTCTTTGTGGAGGGTGCCACAGGCGGGATTGTATTTGGGCAGCCAATCGTGACCACAGACAACGACGGAGTGTGGGATACTCGCCCCTTCGTTGTGGACGTCTACTACAGCTTCCCGGTCAACGAGTACATTACTCTAACGCCTGCTGCCTACTTTGTGAGCAACCCCAATGGCGGCAGACCCGGAGACAACGACCCAACCATTGGCGTGGGGGCTTTGCGAGCTGTGTTTACTTTCTAGTTCTTAAAATCCCTGCGCTGACATCCAAGTTGCTAAGTAGGGATCCACTGGGTTGGATCCCTACTTTCTTACATCAGCCCCTCTGGGGGGATGAAAGCCTGGGCTTGACGTCAAGCTTGGGACAAAGCTAGGGATTACAAAAGGCACACTGAGCGGGATCCGCCCAGGGCTCTGCCACAGGCTCGGTGTGGGTGTGGGAACAGCGAGCACAGCCATATACCCAAGCCTTGGCCACGGGGGTGGGGGCGCCACATTGGCCGCAGGGCAGTCCAGAGATCGAGCGGATCCGCCAGTAGCCGGGAGTGCCGCAGGCCGGGCACAGGCTTTGGGCTTTGGCGATTAGGTTTTGGGTGGCGGCTGCGATGACTTGGAGCCGGGTTGGGTTGCACATGGCCCGCATGTCGGTTTCCAGATGCAGGCCACCCTGCCGAGCCAGCAGCTCCCCCACCACCTGCTTCAGGGTTGCTTCGTCTTGGATTCCTTTGTGGATAACCTGGGGCTTTTCTGGCTGGTCGAGGGCGATCAGAGCGTGCTGGGGAAAACCCGCCCTTTGGGCAAAGTCCAGCGCTTCTGCCCAGCTCTGCACCCAGCGATGGCTGAAATTGGTTTGGGTGCTCTCTGCATAGCCGACCAGCTCCAAGGGCTCCGCGCCGGGTTCAAAAACCCTGAGCATGACCCACTCCTGATTCCAAGGGATCCAAGGGATCTGGGGGTGGGGGCCAAAGGATCCCTCGCTGGCCAAGCCCAGAGCTTCAGGATGATCCTGCAAAGCCCTTGCAATCTTCAGGCGCAGAGTGTGGATGGGATCCCCCGGTCGGGGCCGCTCCCGCGAGAAGGTGCCCAGTTGGTCGGTGTCGAAAGCTACTACTTGAACTTGGATCCCCAAATGTTCGGCCAAGAGAGGGCCGATGACCTGCTCTTTGCGATGCATGGTTGCCAAGTAGGCGACCCGACCCTTCCATTGCATAGACTCAGACTTAACCTAGATCTGGCAAACGGATCCCGCAGCTTTGTGGCTCAGGCCAATTGGGGTTACTCAAACCAGGGGACTGGCCTCGAGCGGCAAGCCCAACTGGGCAACAGCCTCGGCCAAAGCCACCTCACGGCTGTCCACAAACCGCTCTGGGGACAGTGGCAGATGCAGGCTTTCTAGGCGCTGCCGGATCCGGCCCTTGGCCCCAACAATCCACACCTGTTTGCCCCGATCCAGGGCCTCGCGGATGGCATTTTCCAAGGATAGCGTCGCCGAAACTCCCAGCATCGGCACATCTGATAGATCCACCACCAGCGCTTGGCAGGAGGCCACCGCCTGATGTTGGCGGGAAATGGCTTGGGAAACCCCGAAGATCATCGGCCCGCTCAGGTAAAACAGCAACACCTGCCCGCATCCCTGGCGCAGCAATTCCCTCTCACGGGGAGTGAGATCCACCGCATCATCGGCATCGGTAATGGCTTTCACCTCTTCGGAGTGGATCTCGCTGAGGCGTTGAATGGTGAGCAAGTTGGCCACAAACACTCCCACTCCCACTGCAGCGATGAGATCCACAAACACCGTCATGAACATCACTCCGTACATGATGGCTGCCCCTTTGAGGGAAAGGCGGTGGGCCCGCTTGAGGAAGCTCCAGTCGAGGATATCCACCCCCACCTTAAAGGCGATCCCTGCCAGCACCGCCATTGGGATCCCTTGCGTGAGGGGAGCGGCAAACAGCACCACCATCAGCAGGATTAACGCTCGGGTAATGCCGGCTAGAGGGGTACGTCCGCCCGACTGGATGTTCACCACTGTGCCCATGGTGGCGCCGGCTCCCGGTAAGCCCCCCAGGAAGCCAGAGACAATATTGGCGATCCCCTGCCCGATCAGCTCTTGGTCGGAGTCGTGGCGGGTGCGGGTGAGGTTATCGGCAATGACTGCCGTCAAGAGGGTGTCGATGCAGCCCAGCATCCCCAGCACCACCCCATCCAGCACCAAGTTGGCCAGGGAAGCAAAGGGCAACTGCGGCCACTGCAACTGCGGCAAACCGGTGGGGATAGGGCCAATGCGCCGCAAATCCCAATCGGCCATGAACAAGCTGGCCGCCAGCGTGCCCACGAGCAAAGCCACCAACTGCGGCGGCACCACCCGTCGCCAGGGCTTGGGATAGCCAAAAAGGATGGCAAGCGTCAGCAGCCCCAGCCCCAGCTCTGGCATCTTGAGGTTGAGCAGGTAGGTCGGCAGGTTCTCCACCGCCCCAATCACTCCCCCCTGGCTGGTGTGGCCCAGCAGCGGCGGGATCTGCAGCAAAATCATGATCCAGCCGATCCCGGACATAAAGCCGGAAATAACGCTGTAGGGCATGAGGGTGATGTACTTGCCCAGTTTCAGGGATCCAAACAGGATCTGAAATAAGCCCCCCAGCATCACCACGGTGAAGGCCGGCCCCAGCCCCTGCTCCGGGTAACGAGCTGTAACATTAGCAACCACCGCCGTCATCATCACAGTCATCGGCCCGGTGGGTTCGGAGATGAGCGTGGGCGTACCCCCAAACAGAGCCGCAAAAAAGCCCACGCATACTGCTCCGTACAAGCCCGCCACCGGCCCTGCCCCCGAAGCCACCCCAAAGGCCAAGGCCATCGGCAAGGAAACAATCGCCGTCGTCAACCCGCCGAAGAGATCCCCGCGCCAGTTGTCTAGGCTCAGACGTCGGTGCCAATCCAGAAATCTCTTGCCGCCGGACTGTTGTTCTTTCGCTTGGCTCAGCATGCCCCAAAGCCCTCCACGCTATGGGCAGCCTATCATTGAACGTTACTATAGAGATCATGCTAGAGAATAGATTTTCTTCTATAGTTTCCCTCAAGGATTCCCCTCCAAGCGAGGGCATGGGGCTTGAGCCGGTAGAGTTGTGTAAACTACCCGACACCCGCGCTATGCGCAGAGTGCGAGCTTTATCCCAATCCCTAGCGGCCCCAGAGGACAGCTAAGTTTCGGAATTTCGGGCGAGTTTACAGTCGCCCCAAGAAGAGAGATTACTTGAGCAGCGTTATGGTCAGCATCCCCTTCCCACCCGCAGTGTCCACACTTGAACGACTTACCATTGCGGTAGGACTTACCCCGCTCAGGGTGGATGTGCAGGCATTTGTGGCAGGTCTGACTGGTGTAGGCAGGCGGCACCAGCACCACAGGCACTCCAGCAATGGCAGCCTTGTAGGCTACAAACATCCTGAGCTGGTAGAACGCCCAGTTGTTAGTCCTGCGCCGCTCAGCCTTACTTCGAGACTTCTGATTCAGGCAATCTCTGATGCCTGTCAAGTCTTCAAAAGCCAGTGCCGCACCAATAGCCTGGGCATCCCTGACCAAGGTTTTGCTGATGTTGTGGTTCAGCCATGTCTGGTAGCGCCGTTCTCTCCCAGAGAGCCTACGAAGCAGTCTTCTAGACGACCTCGTGCGTTTGGATTGAACCTTGGCGCGTACACGGCTGAACCGGTCGCGGACGGCCTGGATGTGTTCTCCACCCCAAGAGCGTCCGTTACTAGCGGTGGCGATATCCCGCCTGCCCAAGTCAACTCCGATTACCTTAGGAGTCTTGCCAGTTGGGGGAGTGTCCAACTTAACCGCAATGTTGATGTAGTACTCCCCTTGCTTGGTCTTGGACAGAGTAGCGCTTGTTGGCTTCTGGCCCCGCAGAAGCGCTATCTGATAGCCGCCGATCTTGAGCTTGAGCCGAACCCGTCCACTCATCAGTGTTACACCAACAACCTGTTCGGACTCTCGGTACTCGAAAGTACGTACATCCAAAGTCAGGCTGGTGGGGCGAAACTTGTGGACTTGTTTCACCGCTTTGGCGTTGCTAATCACACGGCGGAGTGCCTGACAGACGTGGTTGGCTTTCAACCCCGTTGCTGCTCTTACCGGTCGATAGACCAAGTGGTGCAGTTTGGCGGTATTCCAGCACTTTTCACGCTTAGCGGTGTCGAGGATCTGGTTGCAAGCGTCAGCAAATCCCTGCAAGGTGCGGTCAATCTCTTGACGCAACTCTTGTGGGACTATCAGCTTGCAACGTACAGAGATGGTCTGGCTCATGGGCTTATTGTAGTTCATCCAGGTTTTGTCCCAGTACACTTATATGGAGGCGGGCTTTCCTCCCGGCACCAAGCCTGCGGCTATGGTGCGGCCTCCAGCCCGAAAATAGGTGAGAGTAGTCCACATAGCGATGCCCATTGCTGTCCAGGTGGAGAATATCGGCAAATCGGTGGTTCCAGAGAATCTCATCGGCCAAGTAGGAGTGGCGAGCATAGATGGTTTGGGAAAAGGTATCGTCGATGCCGGTCAAGGTGACGATCAGCTCCGCTTGGCCCATCTGTAAATCTCGATCCATGAGGCTGTAGAGAGGGCCGCCGATGAACCACTAGGCATCTCCTGCTGGAAGTCAGCCGGCCTTCACAAAGGGCGAATGGTAGACTAGGAGTACAAAAATTCTTTGCTTAACTCAATCACCCTCAGTCTGCCACGGTCAGGGTTTACTTCCCGATAAACTTCCATTAACCCACTGCGCCAAGGCCGACTGGGATCCCTTACGGATAACCCAACCCCATGAGCGACAACGAATCGACGGCGCGCATCATCTCCACCGACCTGCAGCGGGAGATGTCGCAGTCCTACCTGGAATACGCCATGAGCGTCATTGTCGGGAGGGCTTTGCCAGATGCGCGGGATGGCCTGAAGCCGGTGCACCGCCGCATTCTCTACGCTATGCACGAGTTGGGCCTGACGGCGGATCGCCCCTTCCGCAAGTGTGCCCGCGTGGTGGGGGATGTAATTGGGAAATACCATCCCCATGGGGATCAGGCCGTCTATGATGCGCTGGTGCGCATGGCTCAAGATTTCTCCATGCGGGAGCGGCTGGTGGATGGGCATGGCAACTTCGGCTCTGTGGACAACGATCCGCCGGCAGCCATGCGCTATACCGAGTGTCGGCTGACTGCCTTTGCCCAAGAAGCCCTGCTCCAAGATATTGACGCCAACACTGTCGATTTTGTCGGCAACTACGACGGATCCCAGCAAGAACCCCTGGTGCTGCCAGCGCGGATCCCGCAACTGCTCTTAAACGGCTCTTCCGGCATTGCCGTGGGCATGGCCACCAACATCCCGCCCCACAACTTGGGCGAATTGGTGGACGGCCTGATCGCCCTCATCCACAACCCCAACCTGACCAGCCTGGAGTTGATGCAGTGGATCCCGGCTCCTGACTTTCCCACCGGGGCGCTGATCATGGGCCAAGAGGGTATCCGCGAAGCCTACACCACCGGGCGCGGCTCCATCACCCTGCGCGGAGTGGCCAGGGTGGAGACGATCGAGCAGCGGGGCCGACCGGTTCGGGACGCCATCATTATCACCGAACTGCCCTACCAGACCAACAAGGCAGCCATGATTGAGAAGATCGCCGAGCTGGTCAACGAGAAAAAACTGGAAGGCATTGCCGACATCCGCGACGAGAGCGACCGCAGCGGCATGCGGGTGGTGATCGAGCTAAAGCGGGATGCCCAGCCGCAGGTGGTGCTCAACAACCTCTACAAGCAAACCCCCCTGCAGGCCAACTTCGGGGTCAACATGCTGGCCATCCTCAACGGCGAGCCGCGCACCCTGACCCTGCGGGACGCGCTGCAGGCTTTTCTGGATTTTCGGGAAGAGGTGATCGAGCGGCGCACCCGCTACGAGCTGCAAAAAGCCGAAGAGCGGGATCACCTGCTGCAGGGCTATCTCTTGGCTTTGGGGCAGTTGGATCGGGTGATTGCCCTCATTCGGGGAGCCGCCGATACCGCCACAGCCCGAGAGGAATTGCAGGCGGTGTTGGGCCTGAGTGAAGCCCAAGCCGACGGGATCCTGCAGATGCAACTGCGCCGCCTCACCGCCCTGGAAGCGGAAAAAATCCAGGCCGAGCACGAAGACTTGGTGAGGCAAATTGCCGACCTGCGGGATATTCTGGCCCGCCGAGAACGGGTGATGCAGATCATCAGCGAAGAGCTGCAGCAGCTCAAAGCCCGCTTTGCCAGCCCGCGCCGCTCCCGCCTCTGTTTGGAGGATGGGGAGCTGGGAACGGACGATCTGATCGAAAATCGGGAGACGGTTATCTTTCTAACCGAGCAGGGCTATATCAAGCGCATGGGCCTTGAGGAGTTCCAGGTGCAGGGGCGAGCCACCCGCGGCAAAGCCGGCGCCCGCATCAAAGAAGACGATGCCATCGAACAGTTTTTTGCCTGTCGCAGCCACGACACCATCCTCTTTTTCACCAATCGGGGCGTAGTCTATACCCTGCCCGCCCACCAGATCCCCCAGGGGAGCCGCGCCGCCCGCGGCAGCGCCATCGTTCAGTTGCTGCCGATCACTCGGGAAGAGCGGGTTACTTCCATGGTGCCCGTAAGCAAGTTCAGCGAGGACGAATATCTGGTGATGCTGACCCGCGGGGGCTACATCAAAAAAACGGCCCTCAGCGCCTTTGCCAATGTGCGCTCCAACGGCCTGATTGCCATCTCTCTGGAAGAAAACGACGAACTGCGCTGGGTACGCCGCGCCCGCTCCAGCGACGATGTGGTGATGGCAACCCGCCAAGGCATGTCCATTCGCTTCCGGGCGGATGACGAGCAACTGCGCCCTCTGGGACGGGCCACCCGGGGCGTGCGGGCCATGACCCTCAACTCCGGCGATGACATCGTCAGTATGGATATTATCTCTGCCGAGTCGGTGATGGCTGCCGAACAAGAGGGGGAGAGGCTGACCAACCCTTGGGTGCTGGTGATCACCAAAGAAGGGCGGGGCAAGCGCTCGGCCATCGACCATTTCCGCCAGCAAAACCGCGGCGGCAAGGGGGTGATCGCCACCAAGTTCCGCCAGGCGTCGGACGAGCTGGCGGCCCTGCGCATCGTCAATGCCGAAGACGAGATCCTGTTGGTAACCGCCAGGGGCATTGTCATGCGCCAGTTGGCCAAGGCCATTCCCACCCAATCCCGCGAGGCGACAGGAGTACTGGTGCAACGCCTGGATCCCGAAGACAGCATCGTGGGGGTAACGGTGGTACCCGCCTCTTTTGTCGGGGATCCCGCCGCAGCCGAGGAAGAGCCCCCGGATGAACCCTCGGAAGAAAGCTGTTGATCTGAGGCCCCAGCTTCAGTCTCTGATATAGGGGATTCCAGGTACGGCATTTGCCGCCGCAGAGGGGTGGGATCCCGTACCGAGGGGGGTAAAGATGGGGTGTTACCTTTGGAATAGCCCAAATTCCGGGAACGGCAAAGGCCTGTGGGATCAGGCCGAGCGGCCCGGTTGGGATGGCATCTGCTGTGTTTGTGGAGCTGGGTTACTCCATGGCGAGCCCGTTGAACTTCATCCCTGGTTTTGAGGCAGTGCAAACTCCGAGCCCCGACAACCGGCTCTGGCAATACTTGCAGTCTCAGGATCCCAGTGTCTTTCAGGATATTGCCCGCAACTCTTCCCCGGAAGTGCTGGAGATCTTGGGCCACAACATCCGCAGCTTGGTGGGGAGCTTGCCCTCCGATCAATTCGGGGTTCAGATCATTACCAACCGCGAGAGCCTGGCGAAAATGCTCTCCGGCGCGATGATGGGCGGCTATTTTCTGCGGGTGATGGAGCAGCGTCTGGCCCTGGAGCAATCCTTGGGCAGCTCGCCCGCTTCCGACTCTTCTTCTCAGCCGGAGGCCGACCATTCTTAGCCGCCCGAGTTTGAGCTGCTTTCCGCCGGGAGCTGTTGCAGATCAGACGTTGAGTCCATCGAGTTCGGGCTGGGAAAGATGGGATCCGAATTCGAGCGTGCGCCCCGGCGGATCTTGGTTTGCCCGGATAGCTTTAAGGGATCCCTAACAGCCACGGCGGCGGCAGAGCACATAGCCCATGGGATCCAACAGGTGCTGCCGGAGGCCGAGGTGGAGCGGCTCCCCTTGGCCGATGGGGGAGAGGGCACCCTAGAGGTATTGCTGCCGACGCTGGGGGGAGAGAAAAAGGGTCTGTGGGTCACCGGCCCCCTGGGGGATCCCGTCTGGGCGGAGTACGGGGTGGCAGGAGAGCTGGCCCTGTTGGAGCTGGCCCAGGTGGCTGGCCTGACCTTGGTGCCACCGGAGCGGCGGGATCCCACCCGCACCACCACCTACGGCCTGGGGGAGCTGCTGCGGGCCGTCTGCCGAGAGCCTATTGCCGAGATCTGGATAGGACTGGGGGGATCCGCCACCGTGGATGGAGGGGCGGGCATGGCGCAGGCATTAGGCTATCGCCTGTTGGATGGAGCTGGGGATCCCATCGGCTGGGGTGGGGCGGAGCTGGCCCGGCTGGCGCGCATCGAGCCCCCCGAACAGCCTGTTTGGCAGGGGAAACGGGTCCGCGGCCTCTGCGATGTGCAAAACCCCCTCACTGGCCCGTTGGGAACCGCCGCCGTCTTTGCCCCCCAGAAGGGCGCCACCCCTTCCCAGGTGCAGCAGTTGGAGCAGGCGCTGCAGCAGTGGGCTCAAGTGGTGGAGCGAGATTTGGGCCGGGCAGTGGCCGGGATCCCGGGGGCCGGAGCCGCAGGGGGAGCGGGAGCAGGGTTGGTGGCTTTTTTGGGGGCCACTCTGGAGTCCGGGATCCGCTTGCTGGCCCAGCAATTGGCCCTGCCGGAGCGCATCCGCCGCTGCCATCTGGTCGTCACCGGAGAGGGCTGCCTCGACGAACAAAGCACGATGGGAAAGGTGGTGGGGGCCGTGCTGGAGCAGGCTATCCAAGCCCAAAAACCCCTGCTCATCCTCTGTGGCCAGGTGACTCCGGCAGCGCGCGCTGGGTTGGCAGCCCAGCCTCTTCCCCTTCGGGTTGGCGCCCTGTGCGACCGGATCCCCGATGTGGCAGAAGCCCAACGGCAGGCTGGCCGATACCTGGAGCAGATGACGGCCCAGGAGCTGAGAGATTTTCTGGAGCAGGATGCGGGGATTGGCCGGTTATAATGGCTTAAATCATCGTGTTTCGTAGGACATCATGGCCAGTATCGAGTTCTCCCCCGGCATCCAAGAGGTGCCCACCCAGGTGCGAGTGCTGAAATCCAAGACCGGCAACCGGGGATCCGCGATTTTCCGCTTCGAGGATCTAAAATCCGATACGCAAAACATCCTCGGCATGCGGATGATCGATGAGGAAGGGGAGCTGACCACCCGCAACATCAGGGCCAAGTTCCTGAACGGGGAATTCAAAGCCCTGGAAGTGACCTACGACATGGAAACCGAGGCAGAGTGGGATCGCTTCCTGCGCTTTATGGAGCGCTTTTCGGCGGCCAACCAGATGGGCATGGCCTAGTTTCCACCTCTCCCTCCTCAGCCCTTGGATTTTTTGCTGCCTTTGCCGGACTTGCTCTTGGCTTTGGGCTGGGCAGGAGCGGATTCCTTGGGCTTTTCCAACGGGGGGCGCTGTTTGTGCCAGTCGGTGCTTTGCTCGTAGGCATAGGCCACGCGGAGCACCTTGCTCTCCTGTAGGGCGTTGCCCACAATTTGCAGGCCAATGGGCAGGCCATCGGCAAACCCGCAGGGCAGGCTCAATCCCGGCAATCCCGCCAAGTTCACCGGGATCGTCATCAGGTCGCACAGGTACATGCTGAGGGGATCCTCCCGCTCGCCGAGCTTGAAGGCTGGGGTGGGGGTGGTGGGGCTGACCAGCACATCCACCTTCTCGAAAGCCTTGAGGAAGTCCTGCTTGATGAGGGTGCGCACCTTCTGAGCCTTGAGGTAGTAGGCGTCGTAGTACCCCGAGGAGAGGGCATAGGTGCCGATCATGATGCGCCGCTTGACTTCTGGCCCAAAGCCGTGGGCGCGGGTCTTGCCATACATGGCCAGCAGCGAGTCGGCAGGTTCCCGCAGGCCGTATTTCACCCCGTCGTAGCGGGCCAAATTGGCAGAGGCTTCCGAAGGGGCAATGATGTAATAGGTGGCAAGGCCGTAGCGAAAACTGGGGCAGTCGATCTCCAGGATCTCGGCCCCCAGTTCCTGCAGATGTTGAATGGCCGCTTGCACGGCAGCGCGGGTCTCCTCGCCGCATCCTTCCCCCAGCAAGTCGCGGATCACCCCGATTTTGAACCCCTTGATGTCCGGGATCAGAGCCTGGCTATAGTCCGGGATATCCACCTTCAGGCTGGTGGAGTCCATCGGGTCATGGCCGGCGATCCCCTGCAGCAGCAGGGCCACATCCTCCACCGTGCGCCCAAACGGCCCCACCTGATCCAAAGACGAAGCAAAGGCCACCAGCCCGTAGCGAGACACCAGCCCGTAGGTGGGCTTGAGGCCCACCACCCCACAAAAAGCTGCCGGTTGGCGGATGGATCCCCCCGTATCTGAGCCCAGGGCCACCACCGCTTGGTCGGCAGCCACCGCCGCCGCCGATCCCCCAGAGGATCCCCCTGGCACCCGCGTCAGATCCCAGGGATTGGCGGTGCGCTGAAAGGCGGAGTTTTCCGTGGAGCTGCCCATGGCAAACTCGTCTAGGTTGGTCTTGCCCACCGTCACCATGCCCGCAGCCGCCAGCCGCGCCGTCACTGTTGACTCGTAGGGGGGAATGAACCCCTCCAGCATCCGGGAAGCGCAGGTGGTGCGGATCCCTTGGGTACAGAGGTTGTCTTTGACAGCTAACGGGATCCCGGCCAAAGGGCCGATCGCCTCCCCGGCCCGAATGCGGGCGTCCACCGCCCTGGCCTGTTGCAGAGCCAGTTCCTCGGTCACAGTAATAAAGCTCTTGAGCTGCGGCTCCAGTTGGGTGAGACGCTCCAAGTATTCGCGGGCGATCTCCTCCGCCGAGCGCTCTTTGGCTACCAACTGGCTGTGTAGGGCGCGAATCACAGACATAGGCAAACTCGCAGGGAATGGCAAACGCCGATGAGGCCAGACCAAGTTCCCTCTAGACTAATCCAGATGGGATCCCTTCCCAACCCTAACTCCCTAAAGATCTCGTGGATCTCCCTCTCTTGCTAGGAGAGGATCTAGGGATGATCACATCAGCAGCGCCGAGCGCCTGGGCTGTTGGCAGTCAACGCCGTTCCAAAAAATCGCGGCGCAGATCCCGAATCTCCTGCCGCATCTCCCGCATCTCTTGGGCCATCTCGTCAGTGCGCCGTTCCAAAGCTTCGGTGCGGCGCTCCACAGCTTCCGTGCGCCGTTCAATGGCTCGGGTGCGCTCGTCAAAGCGATCCAGCGCCTCCCGGAAAAACTGTGCCAGCATCGCCTGCCCTTCCCGCAGCTCTTGGATCAAAACCTGCTGGTTTTGCTGGGCAGCTTGCAACTCCTGGACGGCCCGAATCAGCCACTGCTCTTGCTCAGGTGTCATGGTTACCAAGGCGCTACAGAACAAGGAAATCCTACCACCCTAAATCTCCTCCTGGGAGAAGGATCCGGGGATGGTTACACTAGCAACGCAGAGCGCTTGAGCCCAAGTTACCGCCGTTCCAAAAAGTCGCGGCGCAGATCCCGAATCTCTTGCCGGATCTCTCTCATCTCCTCCGCCATCTGGTCGGTGCGCCGTTCCAGTGCTTCTGTGCGCCGTTCGATGGCTCGGGTGCGCTCGTCAAACCGATCCATTGACTCGCGAAAGAACTGCGCCAGCATCGCCTGTCCCTCCCGCAGCTCTTGAATCAAAACCTGCTGGTTTTGCTGGACAAGACGCAGCTCCTGCTGGGCAGCTTGCAATTCTTTTTGGGAGGCTTGCAGCTCTCTTTGGGAGGCTTGCAACTCTTGGATGGCTTGAATCAGCCACTGTTCTTGCTCGGGCGTCATGGTTACTGAAGCACTACGGAATAAGGAAACCCTACCACCCCTCTCCTGCTGGGAGAGGGGCCAGGGGTGAGGGCGATGGAGAGTAGGGAACTCGAATCCCTGACCTCTGCGGTGCGATCGCAGCGCTCTACCAACTGAGCTAACTCCCCGTAGCTTTACCAGAATAACCCGAATCCGCAGCCAAGATCTCCCCCGCCTGTAACTCCAGCTTGGGAAAGACCTTTGAGGATACCGGATCGGATCCCTTCAGCTCCAGCACATCGTACCAGCCTTCGTGGAGCAGCAGCAGGCTTACTTTTTCTTCCAGCGGATCGACAATCCAATACTCGCCAATTCCCAAAACGCAATACTCTGCTTGCTTGGCCCGGTAGTCTGCTGCCTGGCTCGACTCACTCACCACCTCCACCACCAGTAGCGGCGGCGGATCCTCCAGGCGAATCAACGCCTCTCTGGATCCCATCTCCTGCCACTGCTCCAAAGGCAGCACCACCACATCCGGGATCCGCACCGTAGCCCACCGATTGCCCCGCGGAGACTGGATCCCCAGACCTCCCTGTATCACCGTCCAGGGCAACTGCTGCCGTGCAATCTCTGCCTCGAAAACTCGGCTGAGAAAGTTTTGAATCTGCACATGCCGTCCGGTTGGAAGAGCCATGGGCACCAACTCCCCTGCCACCAGCTCATAGCGGGTATCACTGCCATCCGAATAAGCAAGGTATTCCGCCAAACTCAGGCGAGCTCTTGATGGTGCAGAAACGGATCCCATTGCCAAAGCCATAAACCGTCTCGGCCAAAAGTCTCTTTGCTGCCATACTAGCCTTGTCATCTCGCACAACCCCTCTCTTCTTCTGGGAGCAGGGCTGTGAGCGCTCGGTCTGTTGGCAGTCAACGCCGTTCCAAAAAATCGCGGCGCAGATCCCGAATCTCTTGCCGGATCTCCCTCATCTCTTCCGCCATCTGGTCGGTGCGCCGTTCCAGTGCTTCTGTGCGCCGTTCCACAGCTTCCGTGCGCCGTTCAATAGCCCGGGTGCGCTCATCAAACCGATCCATTGACTCGCGAAAGAACTGGGCCAGCATCGCCTGCCCTTCCCGCAGCTCTTGAATCAAAACCTGCTGGTTTTGTTGGACAAGGCGCAGCTCCTGCTGGGCAGCTTGCAACTCTTGGATGGCGCGAATCAGCCACTGCTCTTGCTCAGGTGTCATGGTCGGCGAGGGTTACAGAAGAATAAAAAAATCCTATCACCCTGCATTTCTCCCTGGGAAAGGGGCTGTGAGCGCTCGGTCTGTTGGCAGTCAACGCCGTTCCAGAAAATCGCGGCGCAGATCCCGAATCTCTTGCCGGATCTCCCGCATCTCTCGGGCCATCTCGTCAGTGCGCCGTTCCAAAGCTTCTGTGCGCCGTTCCACAGCTTCGGTGCGCCGTTCAATAGCCCGGGTGCGCTCATCAAACCGATCCATTGACTCGCGAAAAAACTGGGCCAGCATCGCCTGTCCTTCCCGCAGCTCTTGAATCAAAACCTGCTGGTTTTGTTGGACAAGGCGCAGCTCCTGCTGAGCGGCCTGCAATTCTCTCTGGGAGGCTTGTAGCTCCTGGATGGCTTGAATCAGCCACTGCTCTTGCTCAGGGGTCATGGTTGCTGAAGCACTACAGAATAAGGAAATCCTACCACTGCCAATTCTCCTCTCACCCTGGGTGAGGGCCTCAGCAGCGCGGAGCGCTCGAACACCCCCTTGGGCCACCCAAAACAAAAACCCCTCTCTCTTTGGAAGAGGGGCTGGGGTTGAGGACGGAAATTCAAGCTCGATCAGTAAAGGGCTTCTTCTTGGTGGGTGATGATGGTGCAGTCGGAAGTAGGGTAAGCCACACAGGTCAGCACATAGCCCTGCTCGATCTGATCATCATCCAGGAAGGACTGATCGCTTTGATCCACCGTGCCGCTCACCAGCTTGCCAGCACAGGTCGAACAGGCACCGGCGCGGCAGGAATAAGGCAGCTCGATCCCTTGCTCTTCTGCCACGTCCAAAATGTATTCGTCATCCGGCACATCGATGGTGACGTTTAAGCCTTGCTCCTCGTTGATCAGAGTGACCTTGTAGGTAGCCATCCTGGTTGGGTCTCCAGAAAAAACATCCACTCCTCATCCTGCCACCCTTCTGCCCCGGATCAAGCATCCTTTTGTGAGGAAATAGGCAAATCTTCCGGTTTTTTCCAGGTGGATCCGCAAAAGCCATGCCGGGCAAGGATTGTAAACTACCCGGCTCCGACCGCTAAGCGGTACGGAGCGGGCTTTCAGTAGCCCTGAGCCTGCTCTGCTCTACCAGAGAACAAAACAGGCCCGAACCTCCAGGCTGGTTTACGACAGCCCCCAAGAGCGCAATCACATTCGCACCATTCAAATCCGCATCCCCTTCCCATCCACAGTGCCCACACTTGAACGACTTGCCACTGCGGTAGGATTGCGCAGGATCGGGATGGATATGCAAACACTTGTGGCAGGTCTGCGACGTGTAGGCAGGCGGCACAAGAATCAGAGCAACCCCCGCACGCAGAGCCTTGTACTCCAGAAACTGACGTAGTTGGTAGAACGCCCAACTGTTGGCCCTGCGCCGCTCGGCTTTGCTGCGTGGCTGTTGATTGACCCTTTCCCGGATCCCTGTCAGGTCTTCCAGGGCGATAGCGCTGTTGGTAGCTTTTGCCCTGGAGACAATAGCTTTGGAGATGCGATGATTGACCCACGCCTGAAAGCGCCTCTCCTTGCCAGACAGCCGTTGCAACAGTTCTCTGCATCTGCGCCGCGAACTGCGTGTGCCCTTACTGGCTTTGCGTTGGAGTACCGCCCTCAACCGGGAGTAGTGGTCTCGGACTCTGTTCAACTGCTGTCCATTCCAATTGTCCCCCTCTGACGTATGGGCAATATCTGTCCTTCCCAAGTCCACCCCGATCACCTTGTCGGTATCTTGTTGCTTGGGTGGTTTTTTCTCTACGCAAATCTGGATGTAGTAGGAGCCATCCTTCCGCTGGACTAGGGTGGCCGATTTGGGGTTAGAGCCAGCCAGCATTCCCCTCTGGTAGTTACCAATGGCTAGCTCAAAGCGTTCTCTCCCTTCAACCGTGGTCAGCGACACCGTCCAGTCTTTCTCGCGGAATGAAAAGATACGCGCGTCGTAGGTAACGAACCTACGCTTGAACTCTTTAACCGGACGGTTGCGCTGTCTCGCCACTTTGCGAGCGCCTGCCACCCGTCTGCACACCTGTTGAGCCAAGTTACTGGACAAGCCGAACCGGGCTCGAATCTCGTAGTAGCAAAGGGACTGCAGTTTGACCGCGTTGACGATCTTCTCCGGCGTGTTCTGGTTGACCCAGTTCAAGGCTTGGCCAAAAGCCTCCATCGTCGCGTCCAATTTGGCGGCTTGCGACGGGAACGCCTTGAGTTTACAGGAGATGGTCAGGACTTCGCTCATAAGTCCATTGTACTTCATCAAAGCGCATTCCTCCCGACACTGACCCTACGGGTACAGTGCGGGGCTCCTGCGATTTCTAGCTGACTGCTCTTCCGGTGGCTCCACCTGCTTTGCTCCCAGAAGCCGCCACCCGACTCCTTCCCGGGACCCTGCCCGGTGTCTGTGACCCACGTCACCTTTGATCTTGTCCAGAAAAAATCGGCAGTACTTGCCAAAGCGGGCTAATGGGCTTGTATGATAAGCAGAGTAAACAGACGAGCCGCTTATCCAAGCGCGTGTGCGTCTTTCCTCGATTGGCTCTTTCCTACGGCCTGGCTTGCCCTGGGCGAGTTGATCGGGTAAGTTAAGGGAAGTGTTCAGCCGAACCCCACTTTTTTGGTTTAAGAGGAGAACAATGAACGGAACAATGCACAAGTGGCTCCTGAAGTCACTCGGGTCTCTGTCTCTGGCTTCCACAGTGGTGCTGCTGCCCCTGCTGCTCACCGGTTGCGGCGAAGAAAGCAGCACCAGCACCGTCACACCCGTGCCGCCCCCACCACCCCCACCGGCTCCCCCGGCTCCCCCGGCTCCGCCGCCACCACCTCCAACCCCTGTTCCTGCTCCCACTCCCACCACTGCTGGCCCCATCAGCGCTCTGCCCACCCAACTGGCTGCTCTCACTGATAAGGGACAAGTCTTCTCCAACCCCACTGTCATTCCCGTTGGCTTTGGCATCCGCCGCGCTGGAGCAGCTGAGAACGTCCCGGTAGGCATCTACTCCGACTACCGAGCGGTGCTTTCCTTCCCCATTCCCGACGACATTCCCAGCAACGCCATCGTGCAGGGGGCGCAGTTGACGCTGGTGCAGTTGCCCTCCAACGACTCGGCCACCATTCCTGGTTTTGGCGACCGGGGGCTGGGCTTCTTCTTCCTGGATCCGACACCGCACAACCTGCCGTCCAACAACGTGGTGTTCCAGGAAGTGACCTTGGGTGCGCCCGACAACGTGGTGTCCAGCGACTTCTTTGCGCCGGCTTCCAGCCCCACCTTTGTGGCTCTGAGCATCAGCGGCAACGTGCTGGGCAACGATGTGTCAGCGGGGCCGCGCACGGCGGATGTGGGGCCTGGGGTGCAGCGGGCGGTGTCAGGCTCCGGCTTCTACCAGGTGCGGCTGCAGTGCGCCAAGGAGGTGTGGAATAACCAGGCCACGTCAGTATTCGCCACCTTAACTGCTTCCTCTATCGCCACAACTTCTATAAGTGCTTCTGGAGCACCTGCATTTAACGCGGCTGCTCCTGTGGCAGTAGAGTTCACTGGGTCCGTTCAGGTACCTCCAGCTACCAGTGCAAGCACCTATCAAGTTAACTTCGCCAACCCAGCCACGCTCACGATTACCCTCCTGGCCACCAACCCAGTTACGGTAAGCTTCAGTGCTGCAGGAAGCACCTTTACTGCTTTCCTACCCACTGGTCAGACTACCATTACGCAGAGTATTCTACAGATAGGTAACCTTGTTGGTGGTGGCTTCACACTTACCGGTCCGGCGGTTACTAATCTAGATCCTGTAAACCCCCAAAACTTCAGTGCCTCTTTCAGTCAGCTCACTGGCCCGGTCAACCTGACTCTAGTCCTCCCCAACCAAACTTTCTCCTACTCGGCCACCTTCACTGCCAGCTTTACCTCCAGCGGCACGGTGGCAGGCACGCCGGCCAATGCGGCTGGTTTCGAGATTAGCCAGGGGGCTACGGGCACCTGCCGGGCCGAGTTCGACAAAGAGCCGGCTACAGGCACGGGTGCTTCCCCCATCACCACGGCTCGCGGGCCGCGGCTGGACATCACCTTCACTGTCCCGCGCTAGTCGGCAGGCTGTTTAACCCCTCTGCGGGCCTGAAAGTTCAGGCCCGTTTTTTTCTCGCGGAACTCAGATGGGTGTAGGATTAGAGGTTATGAAATCTAGGGATCCAGGCCAAGTGACACCCGATGCGCTGATAGCTACTTTGGAAGTGGCCATCCGCCACCATCAGGCGGGGGATCTGCAGCAGGCGGAGGCGGCCTACCGGCAGGTGCTGGCTCTCCAGCCCGACCAACCGGAGGCTCTGCATTTTCTAGGCATCCTCTGCTACCAAACGGGCCGGCTGCAGGAAGCGGCAGCTCACCTGGCCAAGGCCACGCAGCTGCGGCCAGAGCAGGCAGCCTTTCACAGCAACTTGGGCGCTGTATATCAAGCGCTGGGCAAGCTGGAAGCAGCTATCGAATGCTACAGCCAAGCGGTGGCTCTGCAGCCCGATTACCTGCAGGCCTTCTACAACCTAGGCCTCTGCCACTTTCAACTGGGCCAGTATGACCAAGCCGAGGAGTATTACCGGCGGGCCCTGGCCCTGCAGCCCCAGGATGCCCAGAGCCTGACGGAGCTGGCCCAGATCTACCGACAGAAGGGGTGGCCGGCAACGGCCATCGACCATCTAGAGCAGGCGCTGGCGCTAGAGTTTACCCCAGAGCGGGCGCAAGAACTGGCAGAGCTCTGCCGCGAGGCCGGGCAGTTGGAGCGCTCCGCTGAGCTCTATCGGCAGCTCCTGGAGCAGGATCCGCAGCAAGCGGCCTTGCACAATGGCCTGGGCTTGACCTTGGCAGAGCAAGGGAACTGGGAGGAAGCTATTGCCGCTTTCCGTCAGGCGCTGGAGCTGGATGGGCACTTGGTGGAAGCTCACATCAACCTGGGCACTGCTTTGCTGGAGCAGGATCAGCCGGAGGCGGCCATCGAAGCCTATCGGGCGGCTTTGGCGCTGCAGCCGGATCGCCCGCGGGTTTACTTCAACCTGGCCACAGCCTATCGCAAGCTGAAGCAGCCGCAGCGGGCGCTGGACTACTACCATGTGGCCCTTGGCCTGCAGCCAGACTACGCCGAGGCCCATCGCGGCTTGGCCAACCTTCTGTCAGATCGCAAGCTGCGCAAGGTGTTCTCCAATGGACTGCTAGACAGCATGGCCCACCTCAGCCGCGCTCTGGGCGTGCGGCCCAACCTGGCCGAGGCCTACTTCGAGGCCGGGTGTCTGCTATTGGATCAACTGCGGTTTAAGGAGGCCATCCCCCTGCTGGAGAAGGCGCTGGAGTACAAGCCTGACTTTGCCCTGGCCTACAACAACCTGGGCCTAGCCTATCGGCATTTGAACGAGCCGGAAAAAGAAGAGATCCAATACCGGCAGGCGCTGGTGCACGACCCAGAACTGGGAGAAGCCTACTGCAACTTGGGGCTGTTGTTGCAAAGCCAGCACCGCAACGAAGAGGCCCTGCCGGTTTTGCAGGAGGCCGCCCGCCTCAAGCCGGACTTCCTGGATGTTCACCGGGCCCTGGGATCCGTTTACAAAGAGTTGAACCGCCTAACCGAGGCGCTGGAATCTTTTCAGCGCGCCCTGGAGATCAACCCCGAGGATCCTTCCACCTATGCAGGGTTGGCAGGCACCTTCCTCCAGCAATGCCGCCACGAGGAGGCCATCAAAGCCTATCGCAAGTCGGCCAAGCTGGCTCCGGGGGTGATCGCCTTCCACGGCAACATCCTCATGGGCCTGCACTACGCCCCCGATTTCGACCCCGAAGAAACCCTGCGGGAGCACAAAAAGTGGGGGGATGCCACCCAAGCCTCGGTGGCCCATCTGCGGCGGCCCTACCACCGGGATCGGGATCTGAAGCGGCCTCTGCGCATCGGCTACATCTCCGGAGACTTTAAGCTGCACTCCGTGAGCATGTTTTTTGAGCATGTCTATAACCACCACAACCACGAGCGCTTCCAGATCTACTGCTATTCCAACGGGCCGTATTCGGACATTGTGACCGAGCGGATGAAGGAAAAGGCCGATGCCTGGCGAGACATCCACAAGATCCGCTCCGATGTGGAGGTGGCCGACCTCATCCACGAGGACAAGATCGACATTTTGGTGGATCTGGCCGGCCATACGGCCTACAACCGCTTGGGAGTGCTGGCCCTCAAACCTGCCCCCCTCCAGGCCACCTATCTGGGCTACCCCAACACCACCGGCCTGACCTTGGTGGACTACCGCATCACCGATGCCTACGCCGACCCGCCGGGCATGACGGAGAAATACCACACGGAAAAGCTGATGCGCCTGCCCAAAAGCTTTCTCTGCTACAACCCTGTGGATATCTTTCCGCCGGTTTCCGAGCTACCGGCTCTGTCTGCCGGCTACATTACCTTTGGCTGCTGCAACAACCCCACCAAAATTACCCCCAACGTGGTGGCAGTGTGGGCGGAGATCCTCAAGAGGCTGCCCAATGCCCGCATCCTGCTCAAAAACATGCGCTACACCGACCGCAGCGTCTGCGAGATCTTCTGGGGGCACTTCGAGCGGCACGGGGTGGAGCGGCAGCGGGTGCATCTGGTGGGAGATCGCCGCAGCATTCCAGAGCATCTCCAGATCTACAGTGAGATTGATATCGGCCTAGATCCTTTCCCCTACAACGGCACCACCACCACCTGTGAAACCCTCTGGGGCGGTGCGCCGGTGGTTGTCCTGGCGGGGAATGCCCACGTCTGCCGCGTGGGGGTCTCCATCCTCACCAACGTGGGGCTGCCGGAGCTGGTGGCCCAAACCCCAGAAGAGTACGTGGAAATTGCCGTGAACCTGGCCACGGATCTGGAGCGGCTGCGCCATTTGCGCCACAGCCTGCGAGGCATGATGGAGAAATCGCCCCTGCGGGATCCGCAAAGCCATGCTCGCGCTTTGGAGCGGGCCTATCGGCAGATGTGGAAAAACCTGGTGGTCAGCGGTCAGTAGGTTCCTCGGATTCCGAAGGAGCCACCTGCTCGAAAATGTCCCACAGCTTGGCGGCCACTGTTGCCCATCTCAGCTCCTTGGCCTGTTCCAACCCCTTGGCAATGAGGGGAGAGCGTACCGGGTAGCTCTGGATGCGCTGCAGGGCTTCTGCCAGTTCCCGCACCGAGCCTTGGCAGAGCAGGGCTGTCGGGTTTTGCAAGGGATCCTTATCTTTTTTCTCTCCAGAGGCAGTTGCCGACTCCGAGCCGGAGGCATTTGGCTGCTCATCCCGGTAATGCACCACAGGACAGCCGCAGGCCATCGCCTCAAGGGGGCTGCTGGGCCGAAAGGTGAAGTGGAAAACCAGCGCCAGAGCCGAGGAATAGGCGCAGGCCAACTCTGGATTGCTCAGGCTGAGGTAGCGAAGGCCTTCTCGTTGGGGCAGTTGCGCTTTGACAGGATCCACCTTCAGAGGACTGGGAAAGGCAAAGACCAGCTCGGTGCGGGAGAGCCTTTGGCCCTGCAGGATCTCCCAAGCTTGGCTGACAGCCTGGATGCCACGGTAATCAGCCAGCTGTTCGGGCAAGACGGCCAAGAAAAAAGGGCGAGTCAACTGAAACTTGCGGCGAAACTCGGCCATGGCATCGGGAGCAGCCGGCTTGGCCCAGCCTTCAATGGCCGGGTAGACTAGCGACATCTGCTCGGGAGGGATCCCGGGGTAGTGGGTTCGGAAGCCAGCCAGCACTTCATCGGAGAAGAAGACGTAGTGGGAAGCAGCCAAGATGGCATTTTTCTTCTCGATGTATTCCGAGTGAAATTGGCTGCCGGCCTCTGCTTCTAGGTCGTAGATGAAGGCGATGGAAGGGGTGGAGATGGGGGTGGTGTAGCCGGTAGAAAGAAACAGCCTGGCCTTGAGCTGGTCGCAGGCGCTCTGCAGGCCGGCGCGATCTTCATCCGCTTCCGCAAAGGCAAAGCGAGGGATCTCGGAAAAAAAAGTTCCCGGCGGCAGCCAAGTTTGCCCGCGGGTGAGCACCACAAACTTCGTTGCCTTCTTGGCCTTGACCCACTCTTCAATGAGGCTCAGCCACAGGTAGGACTGATCCAAAAGTGGAGAGCGAGAAAACCCTTCCGACTGCCAGATAACCCCGTCGATGACGATCATCCCCCACCTCGTCTGAGCAATTTAAGAGACATTGAGAGCGGCAAACATCCTGGCCAGGTAGAAGTCTTTGTAGCGGGTTTGGGCAATTTGGTCATGAACACCCAGGACAAAAGCCACCAGATCATAGGACAGGTAAATCTCATGCAAAACTACCGCCATTGCCAGCCGCTGCCGCGGGGAGAGCCGATCCAGGTGCATAAAGTTTTTGACGTAAACATAGTCGCACCACAGCACTTGGGTGTAAGGGCGATAGGTTCTGGCTGAAAAGGGCTTGAGGCAGGCACCGAAGTTGCTGGTCATGCCATGCAGAAGAAAGCCCTCTTCTCTAAGGGCAATATCCACATCGCTAAAAAGAGGCTGGTTTTTGTAGAGGGGTATGTACTCGACTTCTGTTTGGATAACAGTAACACTCTGTAGAGTTTTTCTAGCGCCCCGGATAACATCCAGCTCGGCTCCCTGAACATCCATCTTCAGAAAGTCCACTTCGCCCAGCTCTGGAATATCATCCAGGCGGGTAGTCTGGACTTCCTCGACCCGAGTTACCCGACAAACTTCCGCCAAGTTCTCAAAATGCTGGGCCAGCTCCTGATCGGGCTCGTAAAGAGAGGAGGTGTAGCCGGCATTGGTGAAATAGAACTTGCGGCGGGATCCATCCCCAATGAAATAGGGAAAGTATTGCCGCTTCACTTTGTCGGCGCGAGGAGCCTCGGCTAGGGCTCTGGCGTTGAGCTTTTCGCATTCTTCTTTTTGGGGCTCAAATCCTATCACTTGGGCATGCCCTTCCTGAACCAGCTTGTCGAAGTTATCGCCGCCCAGAAACATCGCCCCCACGTCTGCAATTCGGATAAAAGGCATGTCTTTGCCGAGGATCTCGCTAATCGGGAAAGGCATTGTTCTACTCCACAGAAACGGCTAGATTAGACCGGCTTTGCTGACAAGAGAAAAGCGACGGGGATGCACAGCAACCAAGTTTAACGCAGTTGGCAGTTGCACAGAAGCCTGAACGGTACTGAGATCTTGGATCATCGGGTTGTAAACATAAATGAGATAGCCTAATTCGGCGAGAAGCTTCGCCGACTCCAAACCTGAAAACTGGCCGACATTTTGGTTTTCAAACAGGATCAGCGGGGTACAGGTCTCGATCAGCTTTCTCCCCCCCTTCAGAACAGGAACTTCTGCCCCTTCCGCGTCAATTTTGAGCAGATCGATGGTGGGCTTGCCCTCTGAGATCCACAGCTCGTCTAAGGTAATTTGCTGCACCGGCTTGGTTTCTTCTACAACCGACATGGGATCCGTGACGATGCGGTTGAAAACGCTGGCCCCTTCGCAAACCAAATAAACTTCCCGAGCCTCTTCGCCAACTGCAGCTTCCACGACCTGTACAGAGGGATCGAGTTGGTTTTGAGCAACAGTTGCCCGCAAGCACTGCAAACACCCCGGCGTGGGCTCGATGGCATAGACTTTCCCAGACTCGCCCACACAGCGGGCAAAGAGAAAGGTGTAAACCCCAACGTTGGCCCCCACGTCAATGGCGTTCATGCCCGGCTTGAGGATTTGCCGACACAGCTCGATTTCACTCTCAAACCAGCGATCTTGAGCCAGGAGGACGAAGGTTGCAATGCTCTTAAGGTCTGGCTCCAGCCTCAGCTTGTACCCCTCATACTGAGTCCAAATTTCCATACTGGCCACCGCCTCCGAGGCTGGATCTCCGTTAGGAGGCGTTTCTAACTCTTGCTCTGCTGAATCCGACTCCGCCTTGGAGGGATCCTGCCGCGGAATGTAGCGATCTAGAGCCAGTTGCAGCACTTGCAGGGCCCTGTCCTTCTGCCCAGGGAAATGGTCGGCTATTTTCTGCAGCAAGAAAGCCCCTTCCGGCTGCGCCTGCGCTGCCGCATTCATGGCAACCACCATTTGCGCCTCTAGATCCTCTGGGTCAATGGCTGCAGCCAGCCGCCAGTAGGGCAATGGCTCCGGTCGGTAAACGACTCCGCTGTGGTGGGCTAGCCAACGGGCTAGAGTGTGGAGGTAGCGCTCGCGGGGGCCAAGGCGGGAAGCAGAAGCGGCCTTAGAAGAGCGGCGGGCCTTTTTGCTAGCAGAAGCCAGACGAGGGGGATCCCAAGCGAGCTTGGGTTGGGATCCAGTTAGGCCCAAGCTGGGATCTTCTAGGTAACGCTGGGTCAAAAGCCGGGAGAGCAGCTCTTTTCCCTCTTGGAGGGCCGTGTAGCCGCTTCCCAAGGCCAAAAGGGCATGGAGGCGATTGAACTGGGAGGGGAGATGGTTGGGATCGAGATCCAAACCCTGCCGCCAGGCCGCCAGAGCCATGGCCCAAGCCGCACGTCGCTCCCGCGAGGTTTTGGCTTGCTGGGCCTTCAAGCAGTGAGAGATTCCCAGCTCGTTACATTCATCGGCAGTGGTGGGGATCCCCATGGCTTCGCTAACTAAGCTGCTGAATTATCCTACCACCTTGCCGGAGCTGCACTGGGTCTTCCCTGAACAGGCAGAAGAGAAGGCGGAAAAAGTTTGGTAACCTAGGAGAGCGATGCCGCTTGTGGTTGAGGGATGTTCATGGTACGCCGTTTCCCCGTCTGGATTGCTGCTGTCGCCTTGGCAGGAGGGATCGCCTGTACGCAGGCAGCTCCTGTGCAAACTCCTGACCAGGTGGTGAAAACGTTTATCGCAGCCACCGAGAAGGGGGACTGGGGCACGGCAGACAGCTACCTGACGGAGCGCTTCAGCAATGCCCTCCGGCCGGGATCCCTGCCTTCGATTTGGGGCATGGTGGGGGAGAACGTGCAGGTGCGCAACCAAGAGGTGACCGGGAAGACGGCCTATGTCTGGGTGGAGGGCACCGACTCGCTGGAGGATGCGGCCCAGCGCCTGGGGCTGGATCCCTTGACGTTGCGCAAGTATTTGACCCAGCCGGATCTGGCGGATCCCACCTATCAGCAGTTGGCCCCGCAGTTGGTGGGGATGCGCCTGGAGGGGGACACGGTGACCTCCCGCGTCAAGATCACCCTCTACCAGCAAGACCGCGGCTGGCGGATCGAGGTGTGGCAGCCGGATAAGCCACCTGCTGCTTCGGGATCCCAGTCGGAAAACCCAGAAGAGACAGAAGCAGCGGATCCCGGTGAAAATTCTGCATCTCCAACCGAGAACCCCTAGGACTGTTACCTGCAGGGAGATTGGGGAGGGTGTGGATGTGAGAGCGTGGTTTTTCCTGGTGCTGGCTTTGCTGCCTCTGGGGGGCTGTTGGCAGGCCAAAACGGCTGAAGAAACGCTGCGGGAGTTTGTCCAGGCGGCCAATGCTCGGGATTTTGCCACGGCAGAAGCCTTGCTCACCCCGCGGCTGCTGAAAGGGATCCCTCCGGGGGCCTTGGATCAATCGTGGCCCTCAGCGGAGGAGTTTACCCTCACCCCCATTCAAGCGGTGGGCAATACGGCCATTTTCCGGGTGGAGGCAATCCTGAAGCCAGAAGCGGTGGTGCCGACTTTGCGTTTCCAGTTCACTGCCGAGGAGCTGCAACGATTTTTAACAGAGCCGGATCGGGAGGATCCCCGGTTTCGCCCTTTTCGCTCTCAGTTGGGCTTCTACGAGCCTTTGCCGGAGGGTCGGCTGCGCGCAGTTATGGAGGTTACCCTCTATCGCCAGGCTCAAGGGTGGCGGGTGGAGTTGGCTCGGCTGCAGCCTTTAAATACAGAGGTTCTCTACGAGCCAATCAAGTTAGCGGAAGAAGCACAGCCTTTCCAACTAACTGGGACGGTGCGGCTGCTCAACCGCAAGGAGGGCTGGATTGGGGTCAACTTGGAAAAAGTCAGCCCCAGCTTGGAGCGCTACGCGGGCACGTGGGTCTCGGTGGTTCCTGCTGAGGATGTTCAAGTGACCCGCCTTGGCCGTTCTGCCAGTTGGCTGGATCTGCGCCCAGGCGATGCGGTGGAAATGGAAGGCACTGTTCGGTTCGCCGTCAACGTCGATGCGGAAGGGCGGATCCCAGCGGCCATTCGGGCCGAGCAAATCAGGGTACTCAAAGCAGACTCAGAGGGATCCGGATCCCAGCCTTAGGTGGGACAGCGTGTGTGGCCATTGCAATTCCAACTGGGACACTGCACCCATACCTCAACCGTTTCTCCCAGAATGAGATAAGGGGGCGTCATAAATTGGGAAGGACAGCTCCTGGGGGAGCAACTCCTGTTAACGCAGAGGAGAGTCCAACAGCACCACCAGCCGCTCTTCAAGGAACTTGAGATTGGCCACCACTTGGTTAAAGGCCTCTTCGGGGGTCCAATCCATGAGATCTAGCGCCTTGGCCGCCAGGGCCTGTACAGGAACAGGCTCTTCTCCAAAAACATCGATCAACCAGCGCACCGAGAAGGGATCGATGGTGATGTTGCCCTCGGAGCCGGGCCAGCCGTTGATGTTGACCGGGCCATTGTCGCGGATGGCATTCTCAAAGGCAGCCTTGGCGTTGAGCCTCAGCAGCAGGGGATGGGCGTGTACCGAGCCATTTCTCCATTCCTCGTTGCTGAAGGGTTGGGGAGAAGTGGCCCCGGTGGGGTGGCCACACCAGAAGTCGATCAGGCGGGTCAGGTTAGGAAAGATTAACTCGATAAAGTGCAGCAGCTCCTCTTGGTTGAGCTTTTTGATTTGGCGCAGAGCGTAGGGAACGGGCTTGGTGAGGACCCGCTCCAGCTTCCACTGCTGCCAATTGACCATGCTGATGAACTCCAGCCCGGCTTGGCGGAGCATCTCAAAGACCTGAGGTACGGTAAAGCCTTTGTCGCTGCGCAGCAGGAAGTTGGCCAGGATCCCATTGGTGGTTTTGATGGCATCCCCCTGCCAGTGGCTTTTGACGAAGCTGCCCTCGTGAAGGGCATCCATCAGCTCCCTGAGGATGGGAACGGCTTTGGCAGCCGGCTCATCCATCACCCCCAGCAGCTCCATGGCATCCTGCATGTTGAAAATAAACTGGCGCTGGTAAAGGCTGTGGACATTGGTGCGGATGATGCCGTCCGGTTTGAGCACCTGGCGCATGCCTTTCAGCCCTGCCACCGGATCGTCCAGTAGGTAGAGCACGTCATTGCAGGCGATGAAATCGAACTGCTCCCCCAAGGCTTGCAGGTCGGTGATGTCCATCACCTCGAAACGCGCCTCTTTGATCTGGTGAAACTCAAAGCGCTGCCGGGCCATTTTCAGGGATTCTGCCGAGATGTCCACCCCGACGAAGGTGGCACCCGGATTGGCCGTGGCCAGCACGAGGGTCTCCCAGCCGGAGCCACAGCCGGCGTTGAGCATCACTTTGCCCTCGGGTTTGACCACCTTGCGGTTGCGGCGATAGTAAGCGGTGGTGAGGCTGTTGGCAAACAGCGCGAAGTTATCCGTAACCGTCTGCTCAATCGGGACATTCGGGTAGGGAAATTCGTCAAACTGCGCCTGAACCAAGCGGGACGTCGATTGCTCCGGCATAGGGATCCCTGCCTCTGTAGGACTGATTAGGATTCTAAAGCGATTCCAGGGTTTAACCCAGGCGCTGCTCGGTTTCGGGATCGAACAGGTGGAAGCGATCCATATCGAAGATCACTTCCGCCCACTGGTTGACGCGCAGCTGGGTACGGGGATCCACGCGGGCAATAAACTCCTGCTCGGCCAGGATCCCTTCTCGGTCGCTGGTGCTGAGATAGAGGATTACTTCATGGCCCACCAGCTCCGTTACCGAGACCTTAGCCCGCACCGGGGCAGGTTGGATCCCTGGGGGTTGGTAGTGGGGATCGTGGATGTTTTCCGGGCGGATGCCGAAGATGACCGACTTGCCGACGTATTGCCAATAGGGCTCTGCCTGGTGGGGCGGGATGGCCACGCGGAAGGCGCCGGTATCCACCCAGAGAGTGCCCTCCTGCTCCCGCAGCTTGGCCTGGAAGAAATTCATGGCGGGGCTGCCGATGAACCCGGCCACAAACAGGTTGGCAGGGCGGGTGTAGAGGGTGTGGGGGGTATCCACCTGCTGCAGGCGGCCATCCTTCATGACGGCGATGCGGTTGCCCATGGTCATGGCCTCCACCTGGTCGTGGGTAACGTAGATAAAGGTGGTGCCCAGTTGCATGTGCAACTTGCTAATCTCGGCCCGCGCCTGTACCCGCAGCTTGGCATCCAAGTTGGAGAGGGGCTCATCCATCAAAAACACCGCCGGATTGCGCACAATGGCCCGCCCGACGGCAACCCGCTGCCGTTGCCCACCCGAAAGTTCCTTGGGCTTGCGGTTGAGCAGGTGTTCGATCCCAAGGCGCTTGGCCACCCCCCTAACCCGGCTTTCGATCTCCGCCCGTGGCAGGCCGCGCAGCTTGAGGCCAAAGGCCATGTTCTCGGCCACGGTCATGTGGGGGTAGAGGGCATAGGATTGGAAGACCATGGCGATATCCCGATCCTTGGGGGGGACATCGTTCACCCGTCGATCGCCAATGTAGATGGAGCCGGCGCTGACCTCTTCCAACCCGGCCAACATGCGCAGGGAGGTGGTTTTGCCGCAGCCGGAGGGGCCGACAAAGACGAGAAATTCCCCGTCTTCGACGGTGATGTTCAGGTCATGGACGGCGGTGGTGTCTCTGTAGCGCTTGGTAACGTGTTCGTAGGTAACGCTGGCCATGCTCTCAACCTTGGCTCCGTTGCGCACTCAAACCCTATCCAAAGCGGCGGGCAAAAGTCAAATCGAGTTGAGTTGAGTTCGGTAGGGAGAGCTGGGGATCCCTGCAGCGAACCCGATTTATTCCTGCTTGAAATGAGCGCAAGCTGAAAAACCAAAACGCAAAAAAGGACTAAAAAAGGGTAGGCGATGAGCCTACCCCTATGGGATCTTTTTTCCTCATGGAAAATTGCCTAACCTCAGAGCAGCTTCAGCTACGCCCATCAGGAGACAACGCTCACTTTGACCACTTGGGCTTTTTCAGAGTCTGCCTTGGGCAAGGTGAGGGTGAGGATCCCATCTTTGTATTCGGCTTTCACCTGATCGTGTTTGATCCGGTTCGGCAGTGGGATCACCCGTTGGAAGCGCCCATAACGGAATTCAGTCCGGGTTACCCCTTTGTCTTCAGAGCGCTTCTCAAATCGCCGTTCCCCGGTGATGGAGACCGCTTCGGCTGTCGCTTGGATATCCAAGTCGTTGGGGTTCAAGCCGGGCAGCTCCAGCTTCAGGGTAATGGTTTCGGGATCATCGTGCATCTCCACTGCCGGCATGAAGGCAAAGCCGTCGGCCTCGGTGGTGCGAGGGATCAACCGGTCGAACATCCGGTTCATTTCCCGTTGAATTTCGTCAATTTCCCGAAATGGATCCCAGCGGACAAGAGCCATAGAGCATCCTCCTCCTCTATTACTTTGCTTTTTTGACTTCCAGTTCGAGTTTGGAGCTTAGCTTTTGGGGCTCAACTTTAGAGGTGCAAGCAAAACCTCTATGCTTCTAGTGTAGTCAAATCCGTTCCGGGAAATGTAGGGTTTTCTGGAATGTTTCTTAGGTGTTTACCCTACAGGTTTATCCATCCAAAACCCTCTGGGACTCCGTATGTTTGGGGCGGCGATGGAGTTTTGTGGGTAACCACATACTGAGACCGGTGGCCACCATCACCAGCAGCCCCAGTCCGTTTAAGAAGGGGTAAACCGCTTGCAGGTCGAGGGGGCCCCACTGCCCTTTGTGGATTTGGATCAGCCAGTAGTAGTCGAAGTTTTCGTTAAGGCGGGCAATTTGATACAGGGATCCCGTCAGCACCGTTACCACCAACGGCAGGGCCAGGATGGGGGCAAGGGTGCGGTGGATGCGGCGGATCCTCTTTGGATTCAGGGCCATTGAGCTTTCTCCAGGGCAATGGGGCGATCCCTGCCATGCTATCAGGGCAGCTAGCCCCTATTCTCGCTCAAGAACGGCTCCTGGACAGCTCCTCCACGTGCTGCCGCGGGATGACCCGTCCTTCGTCCTCAAAGCCAGGGATCTCGTGGAAGTTGAGGTAGCGGTACAGCTCGCCGGCAAAGGGCTGGATCTTGGTGGAGACGATCTCTCGGTACTCCTCAGGGGTGGGGATCCGGCCCAAAAGGGCGCAGGCGGCGGCCAGCTCGGCGGATCCCAGATAAACCCGCGCGTCTTTGCCCATGCGGTTGTTGAAGTTGCGGGTGGAGGTGGACATGACGGTGGCCCCGTCTTCCACGCGGGCTTGGTTGCCCATACACAAGCTGCATCCCGGCATTTCTGTTCTGGCCCCGGCGGCAGCAAAGATGCCGTACACGCCTTCCGAGCGCAGTTGTGCCTCATCCATGCGGGTGGGCGGACAGATCCAGAATTGGCGCACCTTGGCCCGCCCTTGGCCTTCCAGGATTTTGGCGGCGGCGCGGTAGTGGCCGATGTTGGTCATGCAGGAGCCGATGAAAACTTCGTCAATCTTGATCGGCGTATCGGGGTTGCCGGCGGCGTGTTGGGCATGGACTTCGCTCAGGGTCATCACCTTGTCGGGATCGTTGGGGGCACAGACGATCGGCTCGGTGATGGTGCTGAGGTCAATTTCGATGACTTCGGCGTATTCAGCGTCGGCATCCGCCTCCATCAGGCTGGGGCTGGCCAGCCAGGCTTCCATTTTGGCGATGCGCCGCAGCAAGGTTCTCGCATCCTGGTAGCCGCGGGCAATCATGTTTTTCAGCAGCACCACGTTGGAGCGCAGATATTCTGAGACCGTCTCGATGCTCAGCTGGATGGTACAGCCGGCACAGTTGCGCTCTGCCGAGGCATCGGTAAACTCAAAAGCTTGCTCCACCTTCAGATGCGGCAGGCCCTCGATCTCCATGATGCGCCCGGCAAAGACGTTTTTCTTGCCTTTTTTCTCAACGGTGAGCAGGCCCCTCTGAATGGCCACGTAGGGGATGGCATGGACAATATCCCGCAGGGTGATCCCCGGCTGCAGTTCCCCCTTAAAGCGCACCAGCACCGATTCCGGCATGTCCAAGGGCATCACCCCCATGGCGGCGGCAAAGGCCACCAGACCGGATCCCGCCGGGAAGGAGATTCCCAAGGGGAAGCGGGTGTGGGAGTCGCCCCCGGTGCCGACGGTATCCGGCAGGAGCATGCGGTTGAGCCAGGAGTGGATAATGCCATCGCCGGGACGCAGGACAACGCCCCCGCGGGAAGCGAAAAAGTCGGGCAGCTCTTTGTGGATCTGGATGTCCACCGGCTTGGGATAGGCGGCGGTGTGGCAGAAGCTCTGCAGCACTAGGTCGGCGTTGAAGCCCAGACAGGCCAGCTCCTTCAGCTCATCGCGGGTCATGGGGCCGGTGGTGTCCTGGGATCCCACCGTGGTAATGAGGGGCTCACAACTGGTGCCCGGGCGCACGCCTGGCAGCCCACAGGCTTTGCCCACGATTTTTTGCGCTAGGGTATAGCCTTTGCCGGTGTCTGCCGGTGGAGTGGGGCGGATAAACAAGGTCGAGGGAGGCAAACCCAAGGCTTGGCGGGTTTTGTCGGTGAGGGCACGGCCAATCAACAGGGGAATACGTCCCCCCGCCCGCACTTCGTCGGGGAGAGTCACGGGCCGCAGGGAAAAGGTGGAGAGAACCTGGCCGGCCTCAGAGCGGATCACGCCTTCGTAGGGGCAAATGGTAACCACCATGCCGGTTTCCAGGCGGGAGACATCGCACTGGATGGGCAAGGCCCCGGCATCTTCGGCGGTGTTGAAGAAGATGGGCGCAATGGTGCCCCCCAGGATCACCCCCCCAGCCCGCTTGTTGGGCACATGGGGAATGTCGTGGCCGATGTGCCAGAGCAGCGAGTTGAGGGCGGATTTGCGGGAGGAGCCGGTGCCCACCACATCCCCCACAAAGGCAACGGGATGGCCGCGGCGCTTCAGCTCGGCAATGGTGACCAGGGATCCCGGAGCGCGGGACTCCAGCATGGCTTGGGCGTGGAGGGGGATATCCGGGCGGGTGGTGGCGTGGGCGGCGGGGGAAAGGTCATCGGTGTTGATCTCGCCGGCAACTTTGAACACCGTCACGGTGATGGCTGCGGCCAGGGGAGCTTTGGCGGTAAACCATTCGCCCTTGGCCCAGGACTCGATCACCTGTTGGGCATAGGCATTGCCGGACTGGCTCAGCTCCAGCACGTCGTGAAAGGCATCGAAAACCAGCAGGGTGTGGCTGAGGGCGCGGGTTGCTGCCGCTGCAATCTCACTCCGGGGATCCCGCAACAGATCCAGCAAAACCTGGACGTTGTAGCCCCCCAGCATGGTGCCCAAGAGCTCCACCGCCCGCAGGGGAGTGATCAACGGGGATTCAACCTCCTCCTTGGCCACAGCCGCCAAAAAGCCCGCTTTCACATAGGCGGCTTCATCGACCCCCGGCGGGACGCGCTCTGTTAAGAGGTGCAACAAAAAGGCTTCTTCGCCAGCAGGCGGGGCCTTCAGGAGCTCGCACACCTGGCTGGTCTGGGCAGCGTTTAAGGGCAGCGGCGGGATCCCTTGGGCCTCGCGGGCAGCGGCGTGTTGGCGGTATTCGGCCAGCATGGGGGTTTAGGCACTCGACGTGGGCATTTATTCTACCGCTAGCTCGGCAGAGGAAAGGTCCTCGAGAAGGGATCCCATCCGCTGGCGGTAACTCAGCTTGGCCTAGGATAGCTCCGCCAACAGCTCTTTTTGGTAAAGGCCAATACAAGCTTGGATCAAGTCGTCCAGCTCCCCATCCAAGATGGGCTGCAGAGGGAAATTCTGGTTAAGGCGGTGGTCGGTAACGCGGTTGTCCTTGTAGTTGTAGGTGCGAATTTTTTCCGAGCGGGATCCCGTTCCCACCTGCATGCGCCGAGCAGAGCTAATGGAGGCCTGTTGCTCCTGCAGCTTCATCTCGTAGAGTTTGGCCCGCAAAATCTGCATGGCCCGCTGGCGGTTCTGCAGTTGGGAACGCTCCTCGGTACAAAACACCCGGATCCCGGTGGGCTTGTGGAGAAGATCCACCGCCGTCTCCACCTTGTTCACGTTTTGGCCGCCTGCCCCCCCAGAACGTGCCGTTTTGATTTCGATGTCTTTCGGGTCGATCACCACCTCCACCTCGTCCACCTCTGGCATCACCGCCACCGTGGCCGTCGAGGTGTGGACACGGCCTTGCGCTTCGGTGACGGGCACCCGCTGCACCCGATGCACGCCAGCTTCAAACTTGAGCTTGCTGTACACCTGATCCCCTTGAATCTCCAGGATCGCCTCTTTGTAGCCCCCCAGCTCTCCTTCCGAGAGGCTCGCCAGACGCACCGACCAGCCCAGCTTTTCGGCGTAGCGGGTGTACATGCGGGCCAGATCCGCCGCCCACAGCGCCGCCTCCTCCCCACCGGTGCCGGCGCGAATCTCCAACATGATGTTCTTGTCGTCGTTGGGATCCCGGGGCAGCAGCAGCAGGGTGAGCTTTTCCTCCAGTTGTTCTTGGCGGGCCCGCAGTTGCTCAAGTTCCGCTCTTGCCATCGCCTCCAGCTCCGGGTCGGAGGCCGATTCCCGCAAAAGTTCTTCCGTCTGTTGCAGATCGCGATTCAGCTTTTGCCAGTCGTGAAAAGCCTGGACGGTGGCCTCCAAGGAGGAGCGGGCCTTGGCAATCCGCTGCAGCTCAGCTGGATCCGTGGCCACGTCCGGATCGGCCAAGCGCACCGTCAGCTCCTGAAAGGTGGCTTCGACATTCTTAAGCTGGTCAATCAGTTGAGCAGAAGCCATAGACTTGCGATACCCAGGAATCCAAGTATTGCCCACACCCAGATGGGGGAACCTCTACTTGGCCTTTTTGCCACCGCTCATGCCGTATTTGCGCATGAACTTCTCCACCCGGCCTTCGCTGTCGATGATCTTCTGGCTGCCGGTGAAAAAGGGATGGTTGCCCGACCAAACATCCACCTTGAGCTCCGGCTTGGTGGATCCCACCGTCATCACCACTTCGCCGTTGCAGATGACTTTGGCTTCTGGATACCACTGCGGGTGCAATCCTTTCTTGGGCATAACCCTTTCCTCCTCTGGGCCTGTTTCTATACCCTTGTCTATCAACATCTTCCTCTAAAAACAACGGCAGGGATCCCTAGCGTTTCGAGTACTGGGGAGCCTTGCGGGCCTTACGCAGGCCGTATTTCTTCCGCTCCACGGCGCGCGGATCCCGTTTCAGATAACCCTCTACTTTCAAGGGGCCGCGATTGGCCGGATCCACCTCACAGAGGGCGCGCGCCACCCCCAGCTTGATCGCATCCGCCTGGCCGTGAACGCCGCCGCCATGGGCTCGCACCAAGATGTCGTAGGAGTTTTCCAGACCAAGGATCTCCAGCGGCCCCTTCACACTGGCCAGCAGGGCTTCTTGGTACTGCAGATACTGGTCTCCCGGCCTGTCGTTGATGATGATTTTGCCCGTGCCGGGCACCAAACGCACGCGGGCAACGGCGGTTTTGCGGCGTCCCGTTCCCCAATAAACGGCTCGTTGGCTGCTCGCTTGAGTCATGCTTTGGCTCCTGGGATCGTGTTGAGCGGATAAACTTGGGGCTGCTGGGCCTCATGAGGGTGGCTCGGCCCGACATAAACTTTTAGCTTGGTGAATTGCCGCCGGCCCAAACGGGTGTGGGGCAACATTCCCTTGACCGCTTTTTCCACCACCCGCTCCGGCAGGCGCGCCTGCAGTTGGGCAAAGGTTTCTACTTTCATGCCGCCGGGACGGCCAGAGTGGCGGCGGTAGAGCTTTTGGGTGCGCTTTTTGCCAGTGACCACCACTTTCTCAGCGTTGATCACAATTACATAGTCCCCCGTATCCAGGTGAGGGGTGAAGTCCGGTTTGTGCTTACCCCGCAAGAGGGTGGCCACAGCGGCGGCCAAGCGGCCCAGGCGCTGATTGGCAGCATCCACCAGATACCAGCGGGGCGCCAGAGTCTCGGGGTTGGGAAGGGGAGTTTTGTTCATGGCAGGCAAGGAAACATATCAGGACAAGCTTGGAGATCGCCCAGATCAACCGCAGGAATGGGCCAACGCAGCCGGCGACCGAAGGGCGGAGGGAGGCTCTGTGGGCAAGGCCCAAAAGGGCGGCGAGTGGGCGAACTGTTGACCGAAGGGATCCGCAGCATAGCCCACATCCGTCAGGCACAGCCCTTGCGGAGGAGCGCTGTAGCGGGTGCGCATCTGGCTCCAGTCGTTGTGTTGCCACAGGTGGACAAATTGGGCTGGGCTGAGCTCGCCTCGGCCCACCACCTCTAGGGATCCCACCAAGAGCCGCATCATCCGGTAGAGGAAGCCGCTGGCCTGCACCTCGATGCTGATCAAGTCCCCCAGCCGCTGGCAGAGCACCTCCTGCACCTGTACCCGCGAGTGGGGCCGATCCGATCCCCGCCGCCGGAAGGCTTCCAAGCTGTGCTCCCCCAGCAGGGAATTCAGGGCTTCCGCCATCGGCTCCACCTGCAGAGGCCAACGCACTTGCCAGCTAAAGAGGCGCCAGAACACATCCGGTCGCTCCCGGTTCAGGATCAGGTAGCGGTAGCGGCGCCAGCGAGCCGAAAAGCGAGCGTGCCAGGAGTCAGGCACTTGAGCAGAAGCCAGCACTACCACATCTTCCGGCAGACAGTCGTTCAGCACCCTCGACCACTCCGCCGCAGGGATGCCGGAGGTGGTGTCGAAGTGGGCCACCTGGCCTGCAGCATGAACCCCCGTATCGGTGCGACCGGCCCCATAGAGGGTTACCGGATGCCCCGCCCGCGACGCAATCGCCTCCTCCAGCACCCCTTGCACGGTACGGCGGGCTGCCTGGCGCTGCCAGCCATAGAACCTGCTGCCGAGGTACTGAATTCTCAGGGCAATGCGACGGTACGGCATGGATCCCTTTCCGCTACACCAGCTCGATGACCGCCATTTCTGCTCCATCCCCCCGCCGATGCACGGTGCGCAAGATGCGGGTATAGCCACCGGGCCGATCCCGGTAGCGCTCAGGAGCCTGCTCAAACAGGGAGCGCACCAGCTCCTTGTCGTAGATGTAGGCCAGCGCCTGTCGCCGCGCCGCCAGGGATCCCTCTTTGGCCAGGGTGATCATCTTCTCGGTGGTGGCCCGAATGGCTTTGGCGCGGGCTTTGGTGGTGGTGATCCGCCCTTCCCGCAGCAGAGCCGTGGTCAGCGCCCGCATCAGGGCCTTGCGCTGGTCGGCGGGCTTATTGAGGTGGGGGGTACGACGGCGGTGGCGCATGGTAACCTCTGTCTTGTGTCCTACACTCTTCGGGGATCCTTGCGTTTTGACGCGGTTGTGCTAGCGGTGCAGATGCTTGAGACGGAACCTAAACTCTAGGCCTTGCCTTTTTCGCGGGTGCGGGGCAGTGTCAGACCAAAGCGGGCTTTCAAAGCCTGCACCACCTCTTCGGCAGACTTCTGGCCAAAGTTTTTGATCTCCAGCAGATCTTCCTCGGTATAGAGCAGCAGATCGGCCACCGTGTTGATCTGAGCTCGCTTCAGACAGTTGTAGGCCCGTACCGAGAGCTGTAGCTCCTCGATGGGGATCTGGTTTTTTTGGTTGTCCTCGTCTGGCTTGGGCGGCACAGGAGCATCGAAGCTGACCTCCTGCAGCGGTGCGAACAAGCCCACCAAAATGCGGGCCGCTTGGCTGAGGGCCTCTTGCGGGGTGAGGCTGCCGTTGGTCCAGATTTCCAATACTAGCCGATCTTTTTCCAGGAATTGGCCCACCCGAGCTGCTTCCACAGCGTAGTTCACCTTGCGCACCGGCATGAAGACAGAGTCGATCTGCAGAAAATCAATCGCCATCGCTTTGCTGTCGGAGTAATCGACGGCGCGGTAGCCATGTCCCCGGCCAATCATGAACTCCATTTCCAAAATCGCCCCTTCCGCCAGGGTGGCAATGTGGTGACGGGGGTTGATCACCTCCACATCGCTGGGCAATTGCAGCTTCTCAGCAGTAACTTCCCCTGGCCCCTGAGCCACCAAGCGGCCCACCTGAGTCTCGGGGGAACTGGAGCGCAGCACCAGCTCCTTCATGTTTAGAAGGATCTCCATCACGTCTTCCCGCACCCCCGGCACCGTGGAAAACTCGTGGGTCACCCCGGCAATGCGTACAGCAGTCACCGCCGTCCCTTCTAGATTGGAGAGCAACACCCGCCGCAAAGCGTTGCCCACCGTGATCCCTTGGCCGCGCTCCAGTGGCCCCAGAGCAAATTTGCCGTAGTGAACGCCGTTATCATCCCGATGAGATTCAACACACTCGGTCTGGTAAGCAACAGCGCTTGAGCTCGCTCTGCTGCCCAGAGAGTGGGAGAGGGTTCGGCTGGTTTGAATCGTCATGGTGGCCCCGTCCGTCTGGCTCGACATCCGTTTGGAGAACTGATGAAACTTCGAGGTCATCTCACGCTTGGGCAGACCTGTAGCTCTGGAGCAAACTCCTACAGACGCTCGACCGGCCCTCAACGCGGGATCCTTTAGACACGCCGCCGCTTGGGGGGACGGCAACCGTTGTGGGGAATGGGGGTGATATCTCGAATAAGGGTAATTTCCAAGCCCGTTGCCTGTAGAGCGCGAATGGCGGTTTCTCGACCGGCTCCCGGCCCGCTGACCATCACTTCGATCTGGCGCATGCCGTTCTCCATGGCTTGACGCGCCGCACTTTCTGCTGCCATTTGGGCGGCGAAGGGAGTGCCCTTTTTGGCCCCTTTGAAGCCCGTAGAACCTGCCGAGGCCCAAGACACCACATCGCCGTTGGGATCCGTGATGGTGACGATGGTGTTGTTGAAGGTGGACTGAATGTAGGCCACCCCATTGGGGATGTTCTTTTTGACTTTACGTCCGCGCCGTTGCTGCCGAGCCATGATCCAGGTGTCCTTGCAATCGACTGTTTGGGGTTGGGATTCGGGATGGTGGAAGAGTTTTGCCTTCCGCGCCGAGCGACTACTTCTTGGCAGGAGCTTTCTTCTTGCCGGCCACCGTTTTCCTGACCCCCTTGCGGGTGCGGGCATTGGTGCGGGTGCGCTGACCACGCACGGGCAGACCCAGGCGATGGCGACGACCTCGATAGGTGCCAATGTCGATCAGCCGCTTGATGTTCATCGCCTCCTGGCGGCGCAGATCCCCTTCTACCTGGTATTCGCCCTCCACCACCGTCCGTAGGGCGGCCACCTCAGCGTCGGTGAGGTCGCGGGTACGAGTATCCGGATTGATACCGGTCTTCGCCAAAATCTGGCGGGAGCGGGTTAGCCCAATGCCGTAAATGTAGGTGAGGGCAATCTCCACTCGCTTTTCTCGGGGGATGTCAACTCCCGCAATCCGTGCCATAGTCAGGGGTACCTTATCAAATCAAACCAACTCGAACACACTTGCCCAGTAAGGATTGAGTTGCCTGCCTGAGATGGGATCCTCATTCAGAGAAATGTTGCTGTAGAGATGCCGGTCTTGGGATCCATGCTCACCGAGAGGTCTAGCCAACGTTTTGCTCGGTTGTGTCGGAAGCCTTTGCCTCTGTCTCCCGTTGCAGGCTGAACCCACCCACCATCGACCCTCTAGCCCTGCCGCTGCTTGTGCTTGGGGTTGGAAGAACAAATGACCATCACCCGACCGTGGCGGCGGATGACCCGGCATTTTTCGCAGATCCGACGGACGGAAGGCCGTACCTTCATGGTTGATCCTGACAAAACCAGCGAATATCCATTCTATGTTCGTCTGGGCAACCTGTCAAAATGTGTTTGGGTTTGCTGACAGCGAGCGGACAGTCGGGTTGGCTATACTGGTTGGGCGAGGATCTGATACATTCACGCTGAACTCTCCTGAACATGGTTCAGGAAAGAAGCGATCGCATCCTGCCTATCTCTGAGCAGGAAGGCGGTATCCCGCAAACCCCTGAGGAATACCCCCCGAGCGCTTTCCCCCTTCACTTCCCGGCAACCGTTGCGGTGGACTCAAGGATCAGGGGGAAACTTGGTCTACTATATCCCTCTCAATGACTTTTGCCAAACCGCTTAAAGCTCAGTAAATTCAGCAAAGTTCAGGGTTTTGGGGGTTAGAGGCATGCTCCTGAGTCAAAGCAGGCGCGGCTGTGGAGTGAGGAAGGTCATGCGGTGGCAATGGCTGGTTGTGCTGAGCAGCGTGCTGGGGCTGGGATCCCCTGTGTTGGGGCAAGGGATCCCTTCGCCGGAGGCAGGCTCTTCCTCTGCTGGGAGGAACTTTTCTGCGGATGGGAACGGCCTGAGGACAGAGGGGGATTGGCTTTTGCCGTTGCGCAGCTCTGCCGATCGCATCGATGGGGTACCGGATCGGGGCTGGGTTGCGGTTGGGCTGTTGGAGGAGCAGGCGGTGACTCTGCTGGATGGGGCCAGCGGGGATCCCCTGTGGCAGGCGGCGGTGGGGTTTGCCCCCAGTGTGGTGCGGGTGGATGAGGCGCGGCAGGTGGTCTATGCCTCTGGCCCCAATGCCCCTGGGCTGGTGGCCCTCGATCTGCTGACGGGGGAGCTGATTCAGGCTTATGGGTTGCCGGCAGGGGTTTTGGATATTGCCGTGGATGCGGCCACAGGGCGGGTTTTCGCCTCCCTGCCCTCTGCCCAGAGTTTGGCGGTGATGGCTGCTCCCCTTCGCAGCAGCGGTGCGGAGCACAAACGCCAAAGCGACCCCTCAGAGCAGCCGCAAGCCCGCAATTTGCCGATGCCCGGCCCCCCTTTGGCGCTGGCCTACGATGCGGAGCGGGGATCCCTGTTTGTGGGTCTAGCCGGGGAGGATCCCCTCAGTTTGCTGGTGGTCAACCCAGACAATGGGGAGTTGTTGGCCCGTTGGCGCGGCGGCAATACTCCGGAAGCGATGGCTTTGGATGCCGAACGGCAACGCTTGGTGGTGCTCAACTCGGGCAGCCAAGATCTAACAGTGCTGGATCTGAGCCGCAGCGGCGAGGCCCTGCAGCGGGTTGGCCTGGATTGGCGACCGACGCGGCTGGCCCTTTCCCCGGATGGACGTTGGGCTTACGTGACCTCCCGCGATAGCGACCGCCTGCAGCTGGTGGATTTACAGACGGGGCGATTGGTGGCCTCGCTGCGGCTGCAGGGACAGCCGACGGGTCTGGTGATGCTGGGGGAGCGGGATTTGTGGGTGGTGGCAGCAGGGATCCCAGCTTTGCGCCGTTTGCAGGATATTCAGGCTCAAGTTGGCGACGGCGGGACAGAGGTCCTGAACGGGGGAGTCCCCTCTCCAGGCAACCGCGGTGTGGTGACCGGGCGGGTGCTGGATATTGCCGGCCAACCTGTTCAGACGGGGGTTTTGCACTTGGCCGCCACGCCAACCCAACCCAGGCAAACCGTCCGCATTGCTGCCGACGGCACTTACGTGCTGCCGGAACTGCCGGCCGGCCTGTATTTGGTGGATGTGGAGGTGCCGGGTTTTCCCCTGACCAGCACCCAGGTGGAAGTCCGGGCCGGCTTTGTCTCCACTCAGGATATTCGTCTGCCGCCCGGGGAACCGACCCGCCAGCCGGAGGGCATTGGCCTTTTGCCCGATGAACCCGTTTACTCGGATGAGCTGGCCCGCCACCTCAGCATGGCCCTGAAGGAGTTGCAGCCCCAGCGACCGGTGATCCTCTTGAAGGGGCCTTTGGGGCCGGATCCTCGGTTTGAGCCGCTTCTGCCCCTCACCCAGGGCCTAACGTTGTTGGATCGGGATGAGCGCTACACCTCCGATTTGGCCAAGCTGAAGGCCATCGGGGATGCCCTGGGATTGCGCTACATCCTTTTGACCCAGATGCAGATCTCGCGGGACTACAACCGCCAGGGCAACTCTCTGCTGAATACGGCCTTACGCTTTGTGGCCCCGACGGTGCCGGTGGAAATTCCCAATTTCACCCCCAACCAGTTGCGCAGCCGCGGGGTGGTGGTGGTGGTGGACTTGCAGAGGGATCGGCCTGGGGATCGGGCTCGCTACTACGAAGCCTATGGGCGGGATGATGTGGGCGGGGATCCGATGTTTGAAGATGCGGCAGCGGGCCTGTTTCGGCTGCAGGTGCGCAACATGGTGCCGGTGTTTGTCCAACAATGGCAAACCAACAACCCCTTTTCTGGGTGAGGATCCCTGCAGCAGGATCTTGCCCTGTTCGCGTCAGGGGTGCGGAGCAGAATAGAACCGACTGCTACTACCGGATGCAACCTTCGCCATGCCTTTTTTCTTCTTTCATCCTCTCCGGCACAGGATTAGCTATCGCTACGCAACGCTCTCGCGAACAGGCAGTCTGGCCCTCTGCGGCTGGCTGGCACTGGCTTCAGGAGCGCTGGCTCAGGCTCCGGCCACCCCCATTCCGCGGTTGACGCCGTTGTTTCCCTCCCAAAACAGAGGGCAGCCCCAGGGAACAGCACGGCTGGTGGGGCAGGTGAGCAACAGCGTGGGGCAACCTGTGGCGGGGGCACAGGTGCAGTTGGAGGGCATGGAGAACCCCAATCAGCCGATTCAAACCGATGAGCGGGGCGCTTTTGAGCTAGACCAAGCCCCAGCCGGGCGTTGGCTGTTGACGGTGTGGCACCCCGACTATGAAAAGGCAGAGCAGGAGATCCTGCTGCAAGGGGGCCTGACCACCCCTGTGGATGTGGTTTTGCAGGTGCCCATTCGGCCTCAACCCCGTCGTCGCCTTGGCATTTTGGGGGTGGGAGGGTTGGAGCATACCCAACTGTTGGGCCAGCGCCTGGCCATAGAGGCGGTGCGTCTGGGCTTGATCCCCAACGGCGAGAAGGTGGTGCCCCTGGACAACCGTCGCATTCAGCCCATTTTGCAGAAGGTGGGCTGGCCCATCTACGAGCTGTTTGAGTGGGATCGCCGCAAGCCGGAGGCGGTGGGCCAATTTTTCGATTACCTGGGCCTGGAAGCCATCGTCATCGCCCGCGTCGATGTCCTCACTCGACCAGCTTCGCCAACGGAGCTGAGCCTGCGTTCCCGCAGCCGCCTGGAACTGTGGCGGTTTGATGAGCAAGGCAACCTTGTGGTAGATATCCTGGCCGAGGCCAGTCGCGATCAGGTGGAGCGGAGCAACCTCAATGCTGCCGAGCTGGCCCAGCTTTATCAAATCCAAGTCACCCAGATGGCTGCTGAGGTGGGATCCCGCTGGAAGGAGCATCACCCGCTGGCCCAGTACCTAGAACTGGCTCAGGGAGAAGCCCCACCCCCACGCTCTCGCCTGGATACGGCTGTGGAGCTGCGCATCCCCTCTGCCACACCGACTCCCTAGGTCTTAATTATCCCTGCAGCACCTGCCCCCACCCCTACCAACGGCCAGGGCGAAGGGGGAGGCGGGTAGGTCATGCCTCTGTTGAATTGCTGCCCGGCGCTGCAGCCGGCCTGACCGCGTCAGCGCTGCAGTTCCCCCCCCAGCGCTTTGCTCCTGACGCCAGCTGTCCCATGGGCTATTTTTGCTGGGGATCCCCCCTGGTTGCCCGCAGGACTCTGTCCCACCGGCGCGAAAGGGCGAGCCATCCCAGTTTTAAGGCCGGCCCCAGCACCTGCCAGCCGCGAAACCGAACCACCAGGGATCCCTGTCCGCACCAGCCGATGCGGGTGAAGGTCAAGCGCAGGTGTTGGGCCAACTGAGGGGGTAGAGCGGCGATTAGTCCCAAGCATTGCCCCGTCAAAGCCGGATCGGCAAAGCCAATTTCCACCCCTCCTTGCCAAGATTGGATGTGGAGCTGCTTGCCCAGCTTCCACAGGTAGGGCCAATCTCTGGGGGAGCAACGTTCTCTCCGCTGCGCCGGCCAACGGCCGCGAAGGCGCAGGGATCCCCAACGCCATTCCCAACCACGGCGGCTGCCCCGCACAGTCCACCCCCCCCACCCGTGCCATTTCCAGATCCAGGCAAGGGGGCCCTGCCAGGGTTTGCGGTAGCGCAGAATGAGCTGTTGAGGCCAGAACAAGAGAGTTCCCACAAAGACGGCCAGCAGCAATCCCAAAGGACTCCGTCCCGCTAACGCGAACAGCTTGAGCACCGACTGGGATCCTCCGCGGTCAATCCATAGCGGGCCAGAAAACGGGGCAAATCGACCACCAGGCAGGTGTAGGATCCCTGCATCACCAGCCGCTCCTGTTGGGTAATCTCGACCTGAAACCGAATGCGTCTTCCCTCCACGGCCACGACTTCGACCCGAACCTGCAAGGGATCCCCCGCCACCGCTGCCGACCGATGCTCCAAGGCAAAGCGGATCCCGACCGCCGCTTCCTCCGGCTCGTAGAAGGGCTGCAAGGTGGTGTGGCTGCACCGCTCGATCAACGTCAACAGAGCCGGGGATCCGATCACCTTCACACCGGGGTTGCCCAGGGCTGCAGCGGTTTGTTCTGGGCCGAGGGTCCCTTGCCAGGTGCCGAGGGTGCCCAGGGGAACAGGTTTCATCAGCGGGCGGGGGCGCGCCTTCTCCCAGAGTGCCATAGGCTCCAGCCTTGCCAGAGCAGGAGAATCAACGCCAGGATCCCGACCACCCCGGCCAGCACCAGCGCCCGTTCCCAGCGGGTGGCATGGAAGCCGGTTACCGTCCAATCGCGGCTGAGGTTGGATCCCAGAATGGCGAGCACAGCCAGGCCCAAACCTCGGATCCCCAGAGATTCCGCCCCTCTTCCCTCCTGCTGCAGGAGGATGGGCTGCAGCGCCGCCAGGATCAAGGCGGTGGTCAAGGCTCCCAACAGGAAGGCCGCTTGCGGCTGAGCGTGAATGAAGTAGCCCACCCCCACCGGCAGAGCCAGGCTGGCCAGCGTCAGAGCGATCCCCGTCTGCAGGGGTTTGTCTGGCCCATACAGCCAGTGCAGGAGCGCCGCCAGCGCCATGGCCGCCATGCCCAGGTACAGCGCCGCCGACACATAGGGTTGGGTGAGGTCGATCCCGGCAACCTGCAGGTTGAACTGGTGCAACAGGTTTTGCAGCAGAGGGCGGGCCGACAAGAAGAGGGCTGCCATCGCCCCCCAGCGGCTGGGAAAAGCCAGACACCCCAGCCCCAAGAGCGCCGCCCCGTAGGATCCCCCCAGCCGCAACGCCAGCAGCGCTCCTCCCCCCACCAGCGTTAGGCCCACGCAGGCCCGCCAGAGCAGCCGTCCTTGTTGCTCGGCAACGCTGACGCGACCGGCTAAAGCCTCCGGCCCGCTGACGCCAGCAGGTTCCCCTGCCGGCGCGGGGATCCCCTGTCCCGTCTGGTTCTCCAAGGCAAGCAAGGCCCACGAGAGCAGCACCCCTGCCCCGTAGAGCAAGGCCCAGAAGGGATCCTGGTATAGGCCGTTGCGGGTCAAGGCCAAGGCCAGCGCCAACGCCACCAGCCACCCCACCCCATGCCCCACTGCCGACAGCAGCCCGGGGGAGTCTTCTGAGGCGGTCAAGAGCGGCACAGTGCCTGCCACCAAGCTGAGGGCGGCCAGCCCCACCGGCAACAGCACCTGCCAAGGGAGATCCGGCTGGGATCCCATCTCCAGCAGGCGAGATCCCCAGGTTATGGCGGCAATGCCGCTCCACCCCTGGCCCAGCGCCATCAGCAACGACAGGGCTTCCGCTGCGGCCAAGACCCCCAGCAAAGGGATCCCCACCAAGCCCATCCCCAGGCCGCAGCCCCACAGAAAGAGCATTCCATGCTGCTCCGCAATGCCGATGCGACTGGGGGAGCCGATAGCCAGACTTTGCCAGGCCGCCAAACTGAGCAACAGCACTACCAGCCCTTGCCCGGCCCGACCGCAACCACTCAACCCCAGCAACCCCACTCCCACCAGGCCCCCCAACAACAAGGCAAGGGGGATCGGCTCCGGCAACTGACCCAGCCAGCACCCCAGTGCCACCAATGCCGCCAAGCCCAGCCCCACCGCCGGTTGCCAACGGCGAACGGATCCCCAGCGGCGATAGCGAATCGCTTCCAACAGCAGAATCACAAAACCAATCGCAGCCGCAATCGCCAAAACCCCTCTGTCCATAAGCCCCCGCCCTTTCCCCCCAGCCTTGCTGGCTTTGTCCTGGTTCCCAATTCTTCTCGCAGCTACCCACTCTATTTAAGACCTGCCCTCCCTTCTGGAGCCAGTCAACCCGGCCTCCTCAAAGATAAGCTGGAAGAGTGCAGCAAGCGAGCATTCATGGCTTCAGACCAGTACAAGTTCGATCTCTTCCTGCGCTACCACCGAGAGCAAGCCCGTTGGGCTCGGCAGTTGGCAGAGCGGCTGGATCGCGAGGGTTTCAAAGTCTGGTTTGACCGCTGGATGCTGCAGCCGGGGGATAACCGCAAGCTGGAGCTGCAACTGGCCATCGAACAATGCCGCTGGGTGGGAGTGGTGGCCTCTCCAGAGTTTGTTGCCGATCCCTGGCCAAGGGATGAGCTGTACAGCGGGTTTCCCCATGCCCCGGCACGACAAAACCAGCGCCTGCTGACGCTGCTGCACACCCCCACTGAGCTACCCCGCCCCCTGGAAGAGGCGCCCCTGCTGGATTTTACTGGCTCAGAAGAGGATCCGGTGCTGTTTGAGTACCGCGCCTTGGAGCTGATGCACTTTTTGGATCCCAGCTTCCCTGCCCCCGGGGATCTGCAGCGGTTCCGGCTGCAATACCGCCGCCGTGAGGGGAAAGAGTCCCTGGAAGATGAAGAGGTGCGGGGATTTCAGGCCTTTTTGCGGGCCATCCAGATGGCCATCCTGCGCATTGCCACAGGCGAAACCCCCTCCGCCACGCCAGAAGAAGGAGCGCGTCAGATCGCCATTTTGCAGTTCATTCAGCGGCTGTTTCAGTGGAACAGTGCCGACATCCAATTCGAGCGGGGGGAAGACTGGCGTCGCCGCGGCAACCTGACGGAAGCCCTGGCCGCCTACGACCGGGCTCTGAACATGGATCCCAACTTCGCCCTGGCTTGGAGCCGCCGTGGGGATGTGCTGGTGCAGCTGGCCCGCTACCGCGAGGCGGTGGACAGCTACAACGGATCCCTGAGCATCAACCCCTACGACGAAGAAACCCGGCTGCGCCTGGCCCTGATTCTGGGGCGCCTGGGGCAGTACAAGTCGGCGGTGGTCAACTACGACAAGGTGCTGGAGAGCAACCCGGAAGATGCTCTGGCCTGGCATAACCGCGGCATCCGCCTGCTGCAACTGAAGCGGTCTAAGCTGGCCCTGAACAGCCTGAACAAAGCGCTGCGCTACAACCCCAAGCAGCCCCGCACCTGGCTGGCCCGTGGGATCGTGTTGCGGCGGCTGCGTCGGCCCAGCTCGGCAGCGGCTAGTTTTGCGCGGGTTTTGAAGCTCAACCCCAGAAGTGCGCGGGTTTGGCGCTACCAAGGCAATGCCCTCTTCCACTGCCACCGGCTGCGCTCGGCTGTCGAGTGTTACAAGCGCTCGCTGCGGCTGCGTCGCCGGGATCCCATCACCCTGCACAACTTGGGGGTGGCCCTGCTGCGCTTGGGGCAGTATCGGCTGGCCAGCAAGGCCCTAGAACGCGCTCTGCGCTACGATGCCGACAACTACAAAAGCTGGTACGCCCGCGGTGTGGCCTTCCAGAAATTGGGCTACCTAAAAGAAGCCTGTATCCACTTCGAGGAAGCCCTCAAGATCAAGCCGGAGCACTTTCCGGCCCGCTATGCCCTGGCAATGGCCCAGCAGGAGCTGGGGCAATATGAGGCCAGCCTGCAGCATTTCCAGCGCTTGGTGCAGCAGCGTCCCGGCAGTTCTGCCTGCTGGTTTGGCCAGATCACCAGCCTGCGGCGTCTGGGCCGGCTGGAAGAAGCCCGTGCCGCCTGCCAGCAGATGCTCCGCCTCAACGAACGGGATCCCTGGGGCTGGTTTGCCCTGGGGTTGATCTACAGCGAGCTGAGGGATCCCGAACAAGCTGTGCAAGCCTACTCGCGGGTTTTGCAGCTCACCCCAGAAGATGCTGTGGCCCTCAACAACCGCGCCTGGGAAGCCTTGAAATTGGGGAAGCTGGAACCTGCCCTGGCAGACGCCCAACAGGCCACGCACCTGGATCCGCAGCGGCCCGCCTTTTGGCACACCCTGGGGCTGATTCAACTGCGGGCCGGCCAGCGAGCAGCCGCCCAGGCCAGCTTGCGGCGCTGTCTGGAGCTGGATCCGCAATTTCAGCCGGCCCAAGCCGCCCTGCAGGACTTGGCCCAGGAAGACTCGGCCTCGCCGGCGGGAACAGCTCTGCCGGATTTGGAAACCCTCACTCCCCAACCGCAGCCAGTTGACCCCAACCCCTAGCAGGATCCCCTGGGCTTTCAGACCCCAAGGACAATGCCTGCAGCAGGCAGACGGGAGCAGAACATGCCACACTGGATCCCGCCCCCCAGGACCGACACGCATGGATCCCTATCTGATCCCTGTCAAGCTTCCCCACAGCTCCTACGATATTCTCCTCCAGTCTGCCGAAGGCCCCCCTGGCCACAGCCTCATCCAGCTGGGATCCCAAATGCGAGCTAGAGGGCTTTCCGGCAGGGCTCTGGTGGTGAGCCATCCCGGCATTGCCAAACACTTTGCCGAGAAGTTGCTGCAGGGGCTGCAACAAGCGGGGTTTGCCGCCCACCTCTGCCTATTGCCTGCCGGCGAACGCTACAAAACCCTGCGCTCGGTGGCCAAGATCTACGACGCCGCCCTAGCCTTTGGCCTGGAACGCTCCTCCACCTTGGTGGCGCTAGGAGGGGGGGTCATTGGCGACATGGTGGGGTTTGCCGCCGCCACCTGGCTGCGCGGGATCCCTTTTGTGCAGGTGCCCACCTCACTTTTGGCCATGGTGGATGCGGCCATTGGTGGCAAGACCGGCGTCAACCATCCTGGCGGGAAAAACCTCATTGGGGCGTTTTATCAGCCGCGCCTGGTGTGGATTGATCCAACGCTATTGCAGACTCTGCCCCAGCGGGAGTTTACCTCAGCCCTAGCGGAGGTGATCAAATACGGCGTGATTCAGGCTGCCGACCTATTTGAGTTTTTGGAAGATCGACCCCAACTGAGCCGCTATACCGACTTTACTCCCGCAGACTTGCACTACCTGCTGCGCCGCTGTGCCGAGTGCAAAGCCTGGGTGGTGCAGCAGGACGAGAAAGAAGCGGGCCTGCGGGCCATCCTCAACTACGGCCACACCCTCGGCCATGCCCTAGAAGCTGCCACCGGCTACCGCCGCTATCTGCACGGAGAAGCTGTCGCCATCGGCATGGTAGCTGCCGGGGAGATCGCCCGCCGCCTGGGTTGGTGGAGCGCCGCCGAGGCGGAGCGGCAACGACACCTGATCGAAAAAGCAGGATTGCCCAGCCGATGGCCCGCCGGGATCCCTTGGGAGACGGTGTTGCAGGCGATGCAGGCCGACAAGAAAGTCAAACAGGGGCGGATTCGCTTCGTTTTGCCCCGCCGCATCGGCCAGGCCGAGCTGACCGATCAAGTCGAGCTGGCAGAGGTGCAGGCTGCTTTGGCCTCGATTACAGCAACCTCTGGAACCCTAGAATTAGGAAAACCTAAGGACAAGAAAGCATGGCACGGCAACAACGAGTAGCCATTTTGGGAGCAACAGGGGCAGTAGGGACGGAGCTGCTGACGCTATTGGAAGAGCGCCATTTTCCTGTAGCCGACCTCAAGCTTTTGGCCTCGCCCCGTTCAGCGGGCACTTATTTGACCTTCAAGGGGGAGCGGATCCCGGTGGAACCAGTTTCAGAAGCGGCCTTCCAGGGCCTGGATCTGGTGCTGGCCTCTGCCGGAGCCGGTGTTTCCAAAGCCTGGGCCAAGCCCATCGTCGAGGCGGGGGCGGTGCTGATTGACAACTCCAGCGCCTTTCGCCTGGATCCCGATGTCCCGCTGGTGGTGCCGGAGGTCAACCCCCAGGAAGCCTTCCGTCACCAAGGGATCATTGCCAATCCCAACTGCACCACCATCCTAATGTGCGTGGCCATCTACCCCCTGCATCGCCACATCCCCCTGCGCCGCGTGGTGGCCGCCACCTATCAATCGGCCAGTGGGGCCGGGGCCCGCGCCATGGTGGAGCTGCAAGAGCAAACCCGCGCCTACCTGCAGGGGCAGCCGTTGCAGCCCCAGGTGTTCCCTTACCCCATTGCCTTCAACCTCTTCCTCCACAACAGCCCCCTGCAAGAGAACGGCTACTGCCAGGAAGAGATGAAAATGGTCAACGAATCCCGCAAGATTATGGGATCCCCCAACCTGCGGCTGACAGCTACCTGTGTGCGGGTGCCGGTGCTACGTACCCACGCCGAGGCCCTCAACCTGGAGTTTGAACAGCCCTTCCCTGTGGAAAAAGCCCGGCAAATCCTGGCCCAGGCCCCTGGGGTGGTGCTCATTGAAGGTTGGCAGCAGAACCGCTTTCCCATGCCCATCGACGTGGCCGGCAGGGATGAAGTGGCGGTGGGCCGCATCCGCCAGGACATCTCCGAGCCCAAGGCCCTGGAGCTGTGGCTGTGCGGGGATCAAATCCGCAAAGGTGCGGCCCTCAACGCCGTTCAAATTGCCGAGCTGCTATTGAAGGACTAATTTACAACTCTCCAGGTTACTGGCCCCGCTGTAACAGGGGCAGCCTCATTGCTGATCAACGTCACCGGGTCGTTGGGGTAGATGTAGGCGTCGTTTGGGTTCAGAGCTAACGCCGTTTGGACAGTGATGTCCACTGTGCAAGTTTGTCCTGGGCTTAGGCCTGCTGATCCGCCGGTGAATGCAATGGTTTCATTGTTTCCATCCAAATCTGTATCTGTGAGCGTAACGGTGCCGCACGTAGCTGGCGACACAGACGAACCGGTAGCTTTCAAACCATTATTCGGATTGTCCGGCAAGATGTGTTCAAAGGCCAAGTTCGTCAGTGGAATGGATGCGTTGTTGATGATGGTAAACGTCAAAATTCCGGTGCCGGTAAGTGCGCTACTGCCACCTAGGACACGCGGGTTGGGATCAAAGGCCATGGTAAAGGTGGGATCTGGCACCGTTACCGTTAGGTTGATAGCATCAGCGATGGCATTAGGCCCTTGGTTGCTGCTCAGGATTACCACGGGGCTGGTCAGGGATCCCGCTGTCGTGGCTGTAACTTGAAGATCCAGGCTGATGGTGCAGCTAGCGTTGGCTGCCAATGAGCCGTTGACCAGCAAGATGGAAGTTGCTCCTGGTGCAGCTGCCAGCGTCCCGCCACAGCCGTTGCTGAGGTTGTTGGGATTGGCAACGACCAAACCGGTAGGCAAGGGGTCGGAAAAAGTTAGACCAGCCAGGGGCAGGGCAGAGGTGTTGGTAATCGTGTAGGTCAGAGTTGTTTTGGGAGTGGAGCCAAAAGCCAGCGAGACCGAGGTAGGACTAAATGCCTTGCTAAAAGTCGGGGCACCCGTTGTGGGCGTAGGTGTCGGGGTTGGGGTGGGTGTTGGAGGCGGCGTAGGTGTCGGAGTTGGAGTCGGTGTAGGTGTAGGCACTGTCGTCCCACCGCTTCCGCCTCCACCGCAGCCGGTCAGTCCTAGACAGGCCGCTCCTAGACTCAAGGCCACAAGAGTTGTAGCTGCTTTTTTCTTCATCGCTCTCTCACTCCTCATCACTATCGGACTTGACTTTAGTTTTTATCGACCTGTCTTGCTGCAGTGTACTCCAGTCCAATTGCTGTTCAGGACGCTTCTGCGCCGAGGCAATTTGCAATTATTGTAATAAACCTTGGCTTAGCTGGCAAACTCCAACTGGGGAATAGAGCCTTCAGACTTGCTCTTGTGTACCTTGCTCATAAACACAAAATCTGGCGCTCCAAGCCAACTTTCAGAACCTCGCCTATGCCGCTCGAGCCAGCAATGTTCACACAACGTTGGAAAGGGAGGAGAATTGAAAAGCATTCGGCCTTTGTGGAGATTGGCTTGTGCATCCAATCGCGATGGGATCCCTGGCCAGCTTGATCGCCGGCTTGGCGACGGGGCTGGGGGCTTTGCCGGCCCTTTTTCTTCCCTCGCTCTCCGAAAGGGTACAAGGGATCCTGCTGGGATTTGGGGGTGGGGTGATGCTGGCGGCCACCTCGTTTTCGCTGGTGGTGCCGGGCACCGAGGCAGCCATGGCGCTGGGGTATTCCCCATTTGGAGCGGCGGTGGCGATGGCGGCGGGCCTGCTGCTAGGGGCAATCTTCCTGGAGAGTGCCCACCGCTTTTTTCCCCACGAGCACTTTTTCAAAGGGGTTGAAGGGGAGAACCGCGCCCATTTGAAGCGGATTTGGCTTTTTATCATTGCCATTGCCCTGCACAATTTCCCGGAAGGCTTGGCGGTGGGGGTGGGATTTGCCACCGGCCAAGTTAGCGATGGGTTGGCGCTGGCGCTGGGGATCGGCTTGCAGAACATTCCAGAGGGGCTGGTGGTGGCTTTGTCGCTGGCAAGCCAAGGGTATTCGCGGCGGTTTGCTTTTGCCATTGCCCTGGTGACCGGGCTGGTGGAGCCCATCGGCGGGATCCTGGGAGCAACGGTGGTCTCTCTGGCGCAGCCCCTACTACCCTGGGGCATGGCTTTTGCGGCGGGGGCGATGTTGTTTGTCATTTCCGATGAGATCATCCCTGAGTCGCACCGGCAGGGGTTGGAGCGGGAGGGCACCTTTGGGGTCATCAGTGGGTTTGTGGTGATGATGTTGCTGGATATCACCTTGGGCTAGCAAGGGATCCCGTCGCGAAGTGGAACGGAGTTTTATTTTTTTATGTTGAGTAACGAACCCTTTTTGTGGCGAGGAGCAGGGGAACACGCCTGTCTGCTGCTACATGGATTGGGGGGCGGTGTTTACGAGTTGCAATGGCTGGCAGAGCGGCTGTTGGCGGCTGGCTTGACGGTGCAGGGGTTTAACTATCCTGGCCATGACAGTGCTCCGCATCGCTTACACGACCGCCGGTCTGCCCACATGCCCCCTTCCCGCTGGACGGAGTGGTACGGGCGGGCTTTGGAGCATTATCTGGCTTTGCAGCAGGAGTATCCCCGCGTTTCCTTGGTGGGCTTTTCCACCGGCTGTCTGCTGGCTTTGCACCTGGCTTTTGCCCATCCCATCCATAAATTGGTGCTGCTGGCGCCATTTTTCGCCATTCGCCACCACTGGTACTATCTTTTTCGCCCTGAGCAGTACCTGAACAGCCTGGGTTGGCTATTGAAGGAGGTGCCCCGCCTCAGCTTGCCGATTCGGGATGGGGACGCTCGAGCCTTGGCAGAAAGAACGGCCTATTTCCGCAACTTTAATCTGTCGGCGGTGCGCAGCGCTCTGGAGCTGATCGAGCGGGTCAAGGGAGAGGTGGCCGGCATCCGGGTTCCCACTCTGATCCTGCAATCTCGCCAAGATACAGTAGTGGATCCTGAACAGGCAGCGTGGCTCTATCAAGAGCTGGGATCCGAGGAGAAGATCTTGTCTTGGCTGGAGCACTCCGACCACATCCTCACTTTGGACGGGGAGCGGGAAACGGTGTTTGACCAGGTTTGCGCCTTCCTCAACCAGGATCCTTCTGCGCCCGGATCAGCGTAACCCGCTGCCAAGCACCGCGGGCATCGTAGTCCCGGATCAAACGCAAGAGACAATGGCAGTCTTCCGACTGCGGAAACCAGCTCAGGCTCACCGAAAAGCTGCGATCCCGGTGGGCGGTAGGGATGGGCAAGGGATCCGGCCCGCCAATCCACAGCCCTCCCGGCAAGGGATCCCAGTTGCTCAACCACTCTGCCCCCAAGCAGTCCACCTCGGCTTCGGCAAACCGGCCCTCGGCAACCGCAAAGCTCTGGGCGATCCCCCGCCATCTCCCCTGGAGGCAGGCCCTCAGTCGCTCTCTGCTCAGGGGTGCACAGTCTGCAACGGGATCCAAAGCTTGGCCGCGCCGCTCCAGGATCGCGGTTACCTCTACCAGACGACCTTGGGCATCCCACTGTTGCACCAGCCGCGCCTTGCGATCCCCCCAGAGAAAGCCCTGCTCGACGGCAAAATCACTAAACGGCGCCAGCTGCAGCCGCCCGTTGGAAAAGGATCCATCGGGGAAAAACCGCAATCCCGGCGAGAAATCCTGGTAGACCCAGCTCTGGGAGCTTTCGGGAGTGGGGGATCCCTGTAGGGGGTAGTAGGCGTTGGTTTGGCGGATCGCGCTCCCTGCCGCCGGACTTCCTGAAGAAGAGGATGGAGCCAAGGCCTCAAAGGTGATGAGGCTGCGCTTTTGGCCCCCCAGCTCCCAGCCGCCGGCGGTGGGTCGATAGTTGGAGAAGAGGCCGTGCCACACTCCCAGGTGGAGAGCCAGACATTGTTTTTGGGTTTTCATGAAGCAATGTGAAGCTAAGATTGTGAGGACGTAACGCTGGAGAGCAAGACCTATGGGGAAGAAGCTCCGAGGTGGCATTTTACTGGTTTTGGGGTTTATGCTGTCTCCCCTTTCCTGGTGGAATGACTTGTTTTTCAACCTGCCGATTGCCTATGGGTTGGGCTACCTGTGTAGCCTGTGGCAGCCACAGTGGTTTTTGAGCGGAACCCTCGTGGGGTACTGGCTCTCCAACTTGATGGGCATTCTCATGATGCAGTTTGGCGCTACGGATGTCGTCGAGAAAGGCGAGAAACCCCGCAATATGAAACGCGATCTCTTGATTGGGCTGGCTTCTTCTACCGCCTATACTTCGGCAATTGTTGGGCTGCTTCAGTTTCACCTCGTCGATATCAGCGCCATCTTCCCCATTTCTTAACCCTATGCCGCTGGCAATTTTCTGGGCAACTTTAGTCGAAGGGATCCTTGCTTTTGTTGCCACCCATATCGACGACTTTTTCTTGCTGGTTCTGTTGTTTGCCCAGGCGCAGCTGCAACCCCTGTGGAAGGGCTGGCACATTTGGCTGGGAGGCTACTTGGGCTTGGCAGGGTTGATCCTGCTCAGCTCTCTGGGATACCTGGGGGGCCTGCTGTTGCCGCCACCTGCGATTGGGCTGCTGGGGGTGATCCCGATTGCTGTGGGTGGTTGGAAATTGTGGCGACCTGAACCTGAAGAAACCTTGGAAAAAGAGTTGGAAGAGTTGCGAGAGCGCCCAACCCAAAAGGCTTGGCCGATCCTTTTGCCCCCACCAGCCCTGATGTCCATGCTCCTCACCTTTGCCAATGGTGGAGATAATGTCAGCCTGTATGTTCCTCTGTTTGCCGGCAGCACCCCTCCTCAGTTGGCCCTCTTTGCCACAATCTTTTTTCTGATGAAGGGATTGTGGTTTGCAATGGCTCAAAAACTGACGATGCAGCCTGCAGTGGCGAAGGTTTTAACGGAACGGACAGAACACTGGGTGCCCTGGATTCTCATGGGCTTGGGGGTGTGGATCCTGTTCAAAAATGAGACTTGGAGATGGCTTTTGTCTTAGACTCTGGCCGGGATTTGTTCGTGATAGCGGGACGGGATTCTTTCGAGTTCTAGTCGTTGTGTCGGTCTAGAGAGGGATCCCAGTCCAGATCTTCGTGGCGGTGCTCCCGTTCCCAGCGATGCACCCAGTCCCAAATGCGATAGTGCTGCTCGGCGGTGAGTTGCTTGGGATCTTGGGCCAAAGCGGCAGCCTCTTCCGGGGTGAGCAAAGCAGCCAAGCTGCCGATCTCCACCAAATAGCGGCGTTCTTCCGCAGTGGTGTGGGACTGATTGAGCCGTTGAATTAAACGACGTAAGGTGGCTGCATCTTGACTCATAAGCCGATAGGAAAGAATCGACGAGCATCTAAGCTGGTAAGAACAGTTTAAGAGCAGAATCATCAAAATCACCAAAAGAAAACAGTCCAAATTGTCTGCCCAATGCTCCTCTAATCCTCAAAGGATCCCAGAATGCGCACTTCCGGCTCCAAAAGCACCGACCATTGCTGATAGACCTTTTCCTGGGCCAAGCGAATCAAGCGGTAAATGTCCTTGGCACTCGCCTGATGGCAATTGAGGATGAAGTTGGCATGGCGCTCTGAAATTTGGGCCCCACCGATGCGGTACCCCTTCAACCCCACCTGCTCGATGAGCCAGCCGGCAGGGTGAGATTCGGGGTTGCGAAAGACGCTGCCACAACTGGGCAAATGATAGGGCTGAGAGCTTAGGCGTTGGTTGAGGTAGCGCTGGGTTTCCCACTGCACCTGGGACGGATCCCTGCTTGGGATCAACTGCAGCGTCGCTCCTGTCACCGTCCAGGGGGAGTCCTGTAGGCGAGAGCGGCGATAGCCAAATTGCAGATCGGCAGGTTCTAGGCGGCAGGGCTCTTGTTCCTCGTCCAAAATCTGCACTTCCACCAGCACATCCGCCATGGCGCGTCCGTGGGCACCCGCATTCATCACCACGGCTCCCCCCAGGGTGCCCGGGATCCCAATCGCCCACTCCAACCCACTCCAGCCTTGCCTGGCGGCGGCCCGCGACAGATTGACCAAAGGCTCTCCGGCAGCGGCCCAAATTCTCCCCCCTTCCAGCAGTTGGATCCCCCGCAAACGGCGGGTACCGATCACCAGCCCCTTCAACCCCGCATCGCTGATGAGCAGATTGCTGCCTGCCCCTAACAGCGTCGTGGGGATCCCTTCTGCTCGCGCCCAAGCCAAACACTGCTGCAGCTCCAGATGGCTACGGGGCTCACAATACCACTCGGCCTTGCCGCCCACGCGAAAGGTGGTCAGAGGAGCCAACGGGATCCCCGATTGAATTCGTCCAGATAGCAGAGCCGCCGGCCCGCGGGGGAGAAGCCTGTCTTCAGCGGTAAGACTTGCCGCCTCAGACTCACAGGAACCGTCCCGCTGAGGCACCACCGGAGCCGTCGTCATGATTCAATACCTCAGAAGCAGCTATCTTTTCAGCTGAAGTTTGGATTTTTGGCTTGCCCAGGCTGTTCCCTCACCTGAGCCGCATATGCCCGCATCGTAGCGATTATCTGCTGATTTAAGTCCCCTGCGCCCAAAAAAACGGCGAGATCTCCAGGCTGCAGGACGGACGGCAACACCTCCGGCAATCGCGGCAAAGACGACACATAGCGCACATGGGGATGGTGCTCCGCCACCGCCACGGCCAAGCGCAAGCTGTCGGAACCCTCAGGCGCCGGCTCTCCCGCTCCATACGTAGGCACGATCACCACCACGTCCGCCTCCCCAAAGCAGCGGGCAAAATCCTGGAACAAGGCAGCCAAACGGCTGTGGCGATGAGGCTGAAACACGGCCACCACCCGCCGCTGTTGCAGACGGGCTGCCTGCAGAGTGGCCCGAATCTCGCTGGGATGGTGGGCATAGTCGTCGATAAAGGTGACTCCACCCACTTCCCCCTTGTGCTCAAAGCGGCGATGCGCCCCCCGAAATTGCGCCAAAGCTGAGGCAATCACCGCAAACTCCAAGCCCAACTGTCGCCCAACGGCAACCGCCGCCAGGGCATTGCTGAGGTTGTGGGATCCCAGCACCTGCAACTGGAGCTGGCCGAGCAGGGATCCCCTTTCCCAAATCTCGGCGCAGGTGAAACTGGCAGTGTAGAGGATTTGGCGAGCTTGGTACTGGGCTTGGGGATGACCGGTCAGGCTGTAGCCCACATCCACCGCCAGGTGAGCCGCCACGTTGGGACAGTCCAGACAGGCCACCAGGGTTTGGCTTTGCTGCCCATACTGTTGAAAAGCCCGGATCACCTGCCCCAAATCGGCGTAGTGATCGGGGTGATCCAGCTCAATGTTGGTGATCACCCCAATCTTGGGATAGAGCCGCACCAGGGATCCATCCGACTCATCCACCTCCGCCACCCAATACTCCCCCTGGCCCAGACGGGCATTGCCATCCCAGGCATCCACTTCCCCGCCGATAATCAAGGTGGGATCCCAGCCCGCCGAGAGCAACACATAGCCGATCATGCTGCTGGTGGTGGTTTTGCCGTGAGTGCCGGCCACCCCAATGCCAGAGCGACGGTTAAACAGAGCCGCCAACAAGTCTGCCCGGTGCCAAACCGTCAATCCCTTGCCCAGGGCAGCAGCCAATTCTGGATTGGTGGGGCGAATGGCGCTGGAATAGACCACCTGGGGATCCCCGACCAACCCCTCCAAGCTGTGGCCCTGAAAGAAGCGCACCCCCAAAGCTTCCAGGCGGCGGGTACGGCCATTGGCGACAATGTCGGATCCGGAAACGCGAAACCCTTGTTTAGCCAGGATATAGGCCAGGGCCGACATCCCCACTCCACCAATGCCCACAAAGTGATAGGTGGACAGCAAGGGATCTAGGGGATCCAAATGCAGGGGCGGAGGCTGAGACGGAACCGGCAACGGCGGGATGGGATCCCTTCCTCCAACTGTCTCCACCATCGCAACTCCACCCCACTCCTAAAACCGCCACACTCCAAAAAAAGGACTGCGTTCTGCTGACTACAAACAGGTTCGAACAGGCCACATCATATCAGGAATCCCCAGAGCTAGGTAGGCTGCGCCCCACCGGTTGCCGTGATCTGCCGGCACCTTGGGGAACCCACAGGGGGTGAAAATACGGTGAGCACAAGCAACACAGAATACAGCTGGACATTTTCATCCCAAAAACTTTACACTTATTTAAGAAAAAGAGGCGGCGTTTGTCGTCTGCAAAGCCACAGCGGGTAAAAGGCCATGAACCCACGAGCGCTTTGGTCGCTGGCAGGAGTCGGGCTGCTTGGTTGTGCCGGTCTGGCATGGCTGGGATTGAGCCAACAGGGAGCCACACAGTCGGTATCGGGAAGTGCAGAGGCAACGGTGGAAATGCGGCTGCCTCCTCAAGTGGGTGCTTTGGGTCGCCTGGAGCCGGAGGGGGAAGTGCTGCGCATTGCCGGTTCCCCCGGAGAACGGCTGGGAGAGCTGCTGGTGGCCGAGGGGGATCGCGTGGTGGCAGGCCAAGTGCTGGCCTGCTTGGAAAGCTACGCCGAGCGGTTGGCGGAGCGAGAGTACGCTGCCGCCCAACTTCAAGAGGCCCGCGCCCGGTTGCAGGCCGAGACCCGTTTCAGTCAGGCCCAAATCCAAGAGGCACGCACCCGCCTCAGCCGTCTGGACGAGCCGCAACAGATGCAAATCCGCTCCCAGGAAGCGGTGGTGGAACGTATCCGGGCAGAACTGGCCGATGCCGAGGCCAATCTGGCCCGCTTTCAGGAGCTCTGGCAGGAAGGAGCAATCTCGCAACAAGAGCTGGATCAACGCCGGCTGCTGGTGCGGCAACGACAGGAGGACTTGCGGGCTGCCGAAGCCACCCTGAGCCAACTGCGCCTGGCCCGTGAGCGGGATCTGCTCAATGCCCAAGCCCAAGTCCAAGCTGCCGAGGCGGGACTGAGTCTGGCCCAAGCCCAAGTCCAACTGGGATCCCTGGCCCGCAATCTGGAACTGGCAGAAGCTCGCCTAGAGCGCACCCTCATCCGCGCTCCCCGTGCTGGACAGGTGCTCAAGATCCACACCCGCCCTGGAGAGGTCATCCCCGCCGGCGAGGGCATTCTCGAGCTGGGCAACACTGACCAAATGATGGTGGTGGCCGAGGTCTACGAAGCAGACATCTTGCGGGTTCGGCCAGGCCAGCAGGCCACCATTAGCAACCGCGCTCTGCCAGAAACCCTGCAGGGCCGAGTGGAGCGGGTAGGCCTGCAGATTGGCAAGAAAGATGTGCTCAACACCGACCCAGCTGCCGATGTGGATGCCCGTGTGGTAGAGGTGTATATCCGCCTGGATCCGGAGAGCAGCGCCCGCGTGGCTGGCCTGACCAACCTGCAGGTGAATGTGGCCATCGATGTCGAGGGGTAGGCTCAGCCCATGTACAGCCTGTTCAGTGTGGCTTTTATCGCCCATCGGATCCCGTTGGCCTGGCTGCAGTTGACGCGGGAGAAGATCCGCCTGCTGGTGGCCCTGGCGGGCATTGCCTTTGCTTGCATCTTGATGTTCATGCAGTTGGGCTTCCAAGACAGCCTGCTGGAAAGTGCCATCCGCTTCCACGTGGCCCTGAAGGGAGAGATCTTCCTGGTCAGCCCTCAGTCCAACGCCCTGATTGCCATGAACACCTTCTCCCAGCGGCGACTCTATCAGGCTTTGGGCTTTGAGGGGGTGCGGGCCATCTCGCCTGTCTATGTGGGCTTTGCCCTCTGGAAAAACCCAGAGACCCGCCGTACCCGCAGCATTTTCGTGGTGGGAGTGGATCCCTCGGCTGATCTGTTGGACTTGCCGGAACTGACGCCGGACAAGCTGGAAGAGATCAAAAAGGCGGACGTGGTGCTTTTTGACCGCCGCTCCCGCAGCGAGTTTGGCCCCATCCCAGAGTGGTTTGAGTCCGGGCGAGAGGTGGTTACTGAGGTGGGAAACCGCCGCGTCCAGGTGGGGGGCCTGTTTGAGATGGGGGCCACCTTTGGAGCCGACGGCACCATTCTCACCAGCGATCTCAATTTCCTGCGCATTTTTCCGCAGCGGGGGCGCGGCCTAGTGGATATCGGCGTGGTGCAACTCCAGCCGGGTGTGGATCCGGATCCCTTGGTGCGGCAGATGCGGGCTTTGCTGCCGGAAGATGTGCGGGTGCTCTCACGGGCGGAGTTTATCGATATGGAGCAAACCTACTGGGAAGAGGGCACAGCCATCGGCTTTATTTTCGGCCTGGGGGTGGGCATGGGCTTTATTGTCGGCATTGTGATTGTCTATCAAATTCTCTACACCGATGTGTCGGATCACCTGGCGGAATATGCCACTCTCAAAGCCATGGGCTACACCGATACCTACCTGCTGGGGGTGGTATTTCAAGAGGCGATCCTGCTGGCCGGCTTGGGGTATATTCCCGCCTTTGCCCTGTCGGTTCTGCTCTACGATTTGACGGCCAATGCCACGTTGCTGCCTATTGCCATGACCTTCAACCGGGCGATGCTGGTGCTGGGGCTGGCGGTGAGCATGTGTTTCATCTCAGGAGCGATTGCCGTGCGACGGCTGCGGGCAGCCGATCCTGCCGACATTTTCTAGAGTTTTGGCTGTGGGCAGGGCGCCGGGGCGTTGGTAAGTCAATAGTCTGCCAAAGGGGATCGGATGGATGGTGAAGGGTTTGAACTAAACTGTCTAAAAACTTCTGGGATCCTCATCAACGCTCTCCGGCCAAAGGTTTCTAAATGGTCTCATCTCAACGCTCCAAATGACGGCCTAAGTGGTCAATGAGTTGTCAACGCAAAGTTTTGAGATTTTGAGTTTCCTATGCTGACTCCTCTTCTCGATCAAGCTGCCCTTGCTTCTGCCCAGAATGCCGTTGAGCCAGTGGTGAAAGCCGAAGGTGTAAACCACTATTTCGGCGAGGGATCCCTGCGCAAGCAGATTCTCTTCGACATTAGCTTTGCCCTGCAGCCAGGGGAGATCGTGCTGCTGACTGGCCCTTCCGGCTCCGGCAAAACCACCCTGCTGACGCTGCTGGGGGCCTTGCGCTCGGTGCAGGAGGGCAGCTTGCGGGTGTTGGGACAGGAGCTGCGGGGAGCTCAGCCGAGCACTCTTATCCAAATCCGCCGCCAGGTCGGGTACATTTTCCAAGCCCATAACCTGCTGCGCTCGCTGACGGCAGCTCAAAACGTGCGCATGGCTCTGGAGCTGCACAACGGCCTTGCTCCTCAACAGGTGCAGCAGCGGGCAGAGGAAATGCTGGCGGCAGTGGGCCTAGGGGATCGCGTCCACTCTTACCCTGAGCAGCTTTCGGGAGGACAGAAACAGCGGGTGGCCATCGCGCGGGCCTTGGTCAGCCATCCCAAGCTGGTGCTGGCGGACGAGCCCACGGCAGCCCTAGATAGCAAGTCGGGTCGCGAGGTGGTGACCCTGATGGAGAAGTTGGCGCGGGAGCAGGGCTGCACCATCCTCATGGTGACCCACGACAACCGCATCCTGGACATCGCGGATCGGGTGCTGCACATGGAGGATGGCCGGCTGGAGAGCCAAGGGGTTGCCTAGCTTTGCCCAGAGCAGGCGTGGCGGCGGTACCAGTCGATGGTGCGCTGCAGCCCTTCCCGCAAGCCGACTTTGGCCACAAAACCCATCCTCTCTCGGGCTTTGGAGACATCCAGACAGCGGCGGGGTTGGCCATTGGGCTTGTCCGTTTGCCAGCGGATCTCTCCCCGGAACTCCATCAGCTCGCAGATGAGGGCAATCAGATCCCGGATGGAGATCTCTTCACCGGTGCCCAGGTTCAAGGGATCCGCCCCGTCGTAAAGCTGGGTGGCCATGACAATGCCGCGGGCCGCATCTTCAGCGTAGAAAAACTCGCGGGTGGGGCTGCCATCCCCCCACACTTCGACATAGTTTTGGCCCCGTTGCTGTGCTTCATGCACCTTGCGGATCAAGGCTGGGATGACGTGGGAGCTTTCGGGGTCGAAGTTGTCCATCGGGCCATAGAGGTTCACCGGCAGGAGGTAGATGCCGTTGAAGCCGTACTGCTGTCGGTAGGCTTGCAGTTGCACCAGCAGGGCTTTCTTGGCGATGCCGTAGGGGGCGTTGGTCTCTTCCGGGTAGCCGTTCCAGAGATCCTCTTCCTTGAAGGGGACGGGGGTAAACTTGGGGTAGGCGCAGATGGTGCCCACGCAGACAAACTTCTCCACCCCGGCCAGATAGGCGGCGTGGATGAGCTGGGATCCCATGATGAGGTTGTCGTAGAAGAGTTCTGCCGGCTTGGCTTGGTTGAGGCCGATCCCGCCTACGTGGGCGGCCAAGTGGATCACGATCTCCTGCCCCTGCACCACCTCCTGGCAGACTTCCCAGCGGCGCAGATCCTGGGTGCGCGAGCGCGGGATGCGCACCTGCTCCGGCTTTACCCCCAGCACCTGCAACTGTTGCAGCACATGTTTGCCCAAAAAGCCGCTGCCCCCTGTGAGCAAAATGCGCTTCTGGCTGAGATCAATGGAACCGGGCAAGCTGTTGGGCATAGATCCGACGCAGAGAACTCCCGGCTTTCATTATGCGGCAGAGGGGATAGCCGTATTTCAGCTTACTAGCGCAGGAGCCCCGCCCTCTGTCCGTAGGGCGAGGGTCGGGAGGAATGCGGAGTTACGATACAACCATGACCCAAGTCCTGACCCTTTCCTGCAAGCTCAAGGTGTCCCAGTCGCAAGCCGCAAAGTTGGACGCGACCTTGGATGCCTTCGGCCACGCCTTGAACTGGGTCAACCAAAACACACCCGAGAAAGTCGCCAACGCCGTTAAACTTCAATCTCTGGGCTACCACCAAATCCGTGCCCGGTTCGGCTTGTCCAGTAACTTGGCTCAGCAGGTCTGCAGACGGCTGGCAGGTGCCCGTAAGGTCGCCCGACAGAAAAACCGCCCGGTCAAAGCGTTCAAGGGGGGCTTTGCGACCTATGACGCTCGTATCTTTTCATTTCGCGAGAAAGACTGGACGGTGTCGCTGACCACGGTGGAGGGTCGAGAACGCTTTGAGCTGGCGATTGGTCATTACCAGAGAGAAAAGCTGGCGGGCTCCAATCCCAAATCGGCCACTCTGGTCAAGCGCAAAGGTTCCTACTACATTCAAATCCAAATCTGTGTGGAAACGGAACCGTTTCCACGCCAACGCACGGACAGGGTACTGGGTGTGGATTTGGGAAGGACAGATATTGCCCATACATCGGAAGGAGATAACTGGAATGGACAGCAGTTGAGCAGAGTCCGAGACCGTTATTCCAAGCTGAGAGCGGTACTCCAGCAAAAAGCCAGTAAGGGCACCCGCAGTTCGCGGCGCAGATGCAGAGAACTGTTGCAACGGCTGTCTGGCAAGGAGAGGCGCTTTCAAGCCTGGCTCAATCATCGCATCTCCAAGGCTGTTGTCTCTAGGGCGAAGGCCACAAACAGTGCCATTGCTCTGGAAAACCTGACAGGGATTCGGGAGCGTATCAACCAACAACCCCGCAGCAAAGCCGAGCGGCGCAGGGCTAACAGTTGGGCGTTCTACCAACTCCGTCAATTTCTGGAATACAAGGCGAGGGTTGCAGGGGTTTCTCTGATTCTTGTTCCGCCTGCCTACACGTCGCAGACCTGCCACCGGTGCTTGCATATTCATCCCGACCCTGAACAGTCCTACCGCAGTGGGAAGAAGTTTAAGTGTGGGCACTGTGGATGGGAAGGGGATGCGGATTTCAATGGTGCGAATGTGATTGCGCTTTTGGGGGCTGCTGTAAACCAGCCTAGAGGTCAAGCCTACGGCTCGCTTCGCGAACGTGGTTGGCTTGCCAACTACAGGGCTACCGAAAGCCTGCACTCTTTCGCTTTAGCGGCGCGGAGCACTCTGCGTCAGCATGAGTGCGGGTAGTTTACTGTTGTTTTGTAGGGGTTCTAATCCGCGTAGAGGAGCCGCTCCACCGCCGCCACGATATCTGCAGGTTGCACGATGGTGGCTGCCTCCAGGGTGCCGTTGTAGGGGGTGGGAATGTCCTGCGAAGCCAAACGCACCACCGGCGCATCCAGCTCATCGAACAGTTCTTCCATGATGCGAGCCGTCAGTTCCGCCCCAATGCCACCCGATTTCATGTCTTCCTCAACAATAATCACCCGATGGGTTTTGCGCACCGAAGCGGCAATGGTCTCCATATCCAGAGGCTTGAGGGAGATCAAGTCGATCACCTCGGGGTCGATCTCCTGCTGCACCAGAGTGTCCACGGCCTTGAGCACGTGGTAGCGCATGCGGGAGTAGGTGAGCAGGGTAACATCGGAGCCAGATCGGACGATTTCGGCTTTGTCCAGAGGCAAAAGGTATTCTTCCTCCGGCAGATCTTCTTTCAAGTTGTACAAAAGGACATGCTCGAAAAAGAGAACTGGGTTGTCATCGCGGATGGCGGACTTGAGCAAGCCCTTGGCATTGTAAGGCGTTGAACAGGCTACGATCTTGAGCCCAGGCACCGCTTGAAAGTAAGCCTCTAGCCGCTGCGAGTGCTCTGCCCCCAACTGACGACCCACCCCGCCCGGCCCGCGGATGACCATCGGGATCTTGAAGTTGCCCCCAGAAGTGTAGCGAAGCATACCGGCATTGTTGGCAATTTGGTTGAAGGCCAGGAGCAGAAAGCCCATGTTCATCCCTTCCACCACCGGGCGCAAGCCGGTCATGGCTGCCCCAATGGCCAAGCCGGTAAAGCTGTTCTCGCAGATGGGGGTATCCAGCAGGCGCATCTCCCCATACTTGCGATACAGGTCTTTGGTGACTTTGTAGGAGCCACCGTAATGGCCGACATCTTCTCCCAAAACAAACACGTTGGGATCCCGGGCCATTTCTTCGTCGAGGGCAGCACGCAAGGCGTTGTAAAGGAATGTCTCGGCCATATGAGGTCAAATATCGCTAAACCCTCATTAAACCATTTTGCCGGCATGGATCCCCTTGCAGATGACTGGATAGGCTGAGCTCAGCATTCTGGCTCAGAGGGATGGCGACCTTACCCCACAGCTTTTGTCGGCACTCTGCTTCCCCTGCAAAATGGAGATCATCTGTCTTCTCAAGATCTGTCTTCTCAAGATAAAGACACCATGAGCCTTGCACTGCCCAAACTGGCCCTGACCTTGGGGGATCCCACGGGAATTGGGCCGGAAATTGTGCTCAAGGTGCTGGCGGATCCTGAGGTGCGGTCTTGCGCCCACATCACGGTTGTGGGGGATCGGCAGGTTCTAGAAGCCACCTATCGCCTGCTGAGGGATCGGTCGCCGGCTCCGTTGGCCCATCCGGCAGGGATCCCGATGCTGGAATGCAACACGGGCTTTTGGTTGCAGCCTGGCCGTGTCGGTCAAGGGGATGCCGACAGTGGTGCGGTTAGTTTTGCTTACCTGAGAACGGCGGTCGAACGGACGTTGCAGGGGGAGTTTCAGGGGATCGTGACAGCACCCATCGCCAAATATCTCTGGCATCAAGCTGGCTACCGGTTCCCTGGCCAAACGGAAGTTTTGGCCCAACTGAGTGGGTCTGAACGCTACGGGATGCTGTTTGTCGCCCGTTCCCCCCACAGCGGTTGGCAGATGCGGGTTTTGCTGGCCACCACCCATATTCCCCTCGGCCAAGTGCCCACCGTGCTGACCCCAGAGCGGGTGCGGACAGCGCTGAATGTGCTGGTGGGATCCCTGCGCCACACCTTTGGGATCCGGGATCCTGTGATTGCAGTAGCCGGCCTGAATCCCCATGCCGGCGAACAGGGGCAACTGGGATCTGAGGAAAAAGAATGGCTGACCGAGCTGCTGCGCACCTATGCCCACGCCCAAATTTGGGGGCCGCTTCCCCCCGACACCCTGTGGCTGGCTCCCGCGCAAGCCTGGCATGGCCAGGGATCCCCAACTGTGGCAGATGCCTACTTGGCTCTCTATCATGATCAGGGCTTGATCCCGGTGAAGATGCTGGCTTTTGACCGGGCGGTTAACCTGACAATTGGGCTGCCGTTTGTTCGCACCTCTCCCGATCATGGCACCGCCTTCGACATTGCCGGCCAAGGGGTGGCCCGGTGCGAGAGCCTTAAGCAGGCGATCCTGCTGGCGGCAGAACTGCTGGGCAAAAACCCCCAATCCCCTGAGGGAAATGCCGTCTGTACCCGACAATCTGAGGCCGTTTCTCGTTTCCAGGGGGTGGCTTGATGGAAGTTGCCGGTGCTACCTCAACCGGAATGCTTTACCGTCGCTTTGGGCGCACCCGACAGCTTGTCTCGGTTTTTTCTCTGGGCAGCATGCGCTTGGTCAATGTGCCCAGGGCTCAGGCTCAGGCAACCGTTGAGGCAGCCCTAGCCGCAGGGATCAACCACATCGAAACGGCTCAGGCTTATGGCCATGCCGAGGTGCTCTTGGGCGAGATTTTGCAAACTCTGCCCCTTCCCCGCCATCAGTTGATTCTCACCAGCAAGCTCACGCCCACAGATGGGTTGCGGGAGCGGCTTCAGGGATCCCTGCGCCGTCTGCGGGTGGATTACCTGGATCAATTTGCCTTTCATGGCATCAACTTGCCGGAACATCTGGAGTGGGTGCTGCAGAAAGGGTTTCCGATTCTCAAGCAGATGCAGCAAGAAGGCTGGGTGCGCTACATTGGTTTTTCCACCCATGGATCCCTGGAGTTAATTTTGCAGGCCATCCAGACAGGATGCTTTGACTTTGTTAATTTGCACTATCACTTTTTCCAACAGCGCAATGCACCGGCCCTAAAAGCAGCTGCCCAGCAGGATATGGGCGTGTTCATTATTTCTCCCGCCGATAAGGGGGGAATGCTCTATCGCCCGCCCCAACACCTGCAGGAGTGCTGTGCCCCTTTCAGCCCCTTGGAATTTGCCTATCGTTTTTTGCTGGCGGATCCCCGTGTTCACACCCTCAGCCTAGGCATCACCCATCCTGAGGAGTTGCAGGTGGCCTTGTCGGCCTTACGGGATCCCGACCGGTGGTGGGTAAATGGCCCTCAGGTGCAAGAACGGTTGCGCCAAACCGAGCAGGAACGCTTGGGATCCAGCCGCTGCGCCCAGTGCTACGCCTGCCTGCCCTGCCCAGAAGGGATCCACATTCCCGAAGTGCTGCGGTTGCGCAACTTGGCCATTGCCCACGAGATGACGGAGTTTGCCCAGTACCGCTACAACATGTTCGGCCAAGCTGGGCATTGGTTTCCGGGGTCACCTGCCGACCGCTGTACCGAATGCGGTGACTGCTTGCCCCGCTGCCCAGAGCATCTGCGGATCCCGGAGTTGCTGGCCGAAGCCCACCAGTTGCTGCATCGGTCTCCGATCCGGCGGCTCTGGGAATGACCATTCCACCTATCCTATTTGGCTGAGCTTAACTCCACTTATAATCGGATGGAGTTTATCGATTGCATCACAAGGCGAGGCATCGGAGTGAATAGTCAGAGCCAAGACCGCTTAGACCGAGTGGAGCAACTGCTGGCTTGGACGGCTGAACAGACTGCTGCCAACAGCCGAGAAATCCGGGAGCTCTGCCAATCCATCCAGGAGCTGCGTCAGTCCATCCAAGAAAGCCGCGCCCAGTCTGCTGAGGAGAACGCCGCCCGTCTGCGGGAAATCGAGGAGCTGCGTCAGTCCATCCAAGAAAGCCGCACCCAGTCTGCCGAGGAGAACGCCGCCCGTCTGCGGGAAATCGAGGAGCTGCGTCAGTCCATCCAAGAAAGCCGCGCCCAGTCTGCCGAGGAGAACGCCGCCCGTCTGCGGGAAATCGAGGAGCTGCGTCAGTCCATCCAAGAAAGCCGCGCCGAATTTGCTGAACAAGCTGCTGCTCAGGCTCAAAGCTTGCGAGAGCTACAGCAAGTTGTCAGCGAGACCCGCTCTGACTTAGCTCACCTTGCCGAGTGGGCAGAGGAAGTGACTCAAGCTCTTGTCACCCTCACCGCTCTACAACGAGAGCACGAACGCGCCATCCAGGCCATCAACCAACGGCAAGCGGAAACGGATCAGAGGTTCAACGTTCTCCTTGAAGAAGTGCGCTACCTGATTCGCAGGCAAGGCTCTGACGGAAATTCTCCCCCCTCGTCGGCCTGAGCACTGGGATCCCTTCGGAACTGCGAAGACAGTCCTAATCTTCATCCACTTCCCACTCCAACAGGTGTGCATAGGGAGCCACCAAGTGGGGAGCATAAAAGGCAACGGCTCGAAGGGCATGCCAGTCTTCCAAGCAGCCAAAGACGGTCGGATACTCATTGCGCTCCAACCGCTCTGCAATTGCCGCCACATCAGCTTCAGTAAACTGGCGGGGATCCATCCCCTTAGCAGGGGCTTCCACTTTGGACTTGGATCGGGCAGACATAGGCAGCCTGAACACGCTACAAGCCGATCTTAGCCTCTTCTTTTCGCTGGCCAAAAACTTGAATACTCCCTGTCCCAAAGGGAGAAAATTCTTAATTACTGGTATTTCTTAGCAACACTGCGTGAACAGCTTTAAGACAGTCGTGTGGTTTTTTGGGCAGTTGAGTCTTCTCGCCACTGTATTTGCTGTAGCACAAAAGCCGCCCTACTGGTTGAGTTCCGCGTAGGGGTAGAATGGGGCTTCAGACCCAACTTTTGGGTAAGCCAACCCCTGTTCTCCCGAAACTCTGAAAAGGGATCCCCATTCCTCCAGTTTCGTGGCAAGGTGAGGACAGATACCGCATCGGAGGCTGCTATGGAGAGCAAGATCCCCGCCCGCGATGTCCAAGTTGCCCTTATCGGCCCGTCCACGTTGGTTCTCCGCTCCCGCACCTGGGATCGCCTGAAGTTTGAGCTGGAATACGCTCGGCAACGGGGCACCACTGCCAATAGCTACCTCATCCAGGCCCGCCAAACCCTTCTCATCGATCCTCCGGGGGAATCGTTCACCAGCATCTTTTTAGAAGAGCTGGCCCAACACCAGTACCTACAGCGGTTGGACTTTATTTTGCTCAGCCACGTCAACTTTAACCGCATTGCCACTCTCAAAGCCCTATTGCCTCTGGCTCCCTACGCGATGGTGCTCTGCTCCAAGCCGGGATCCATTACGCTACGGGCCGCCTTTGAAGAGATGGATCCCTTGCCCCGCAGTCGCGACGAAGAGGAAGCCGCCGATCTGGGCATTTTCTACAATGGCGACCAGTCCTTCCGTTTGCGGGTCATCCGAGATGGGGATCGCCTGGATTTGGGAGAAGGGCATGAGTTGCACTTTCGCACCGTGCCCACACCCCGCCACCCCGATGCCCTCTGTGCCTACGATCCGGCTACCGGGATCCTCTACACCGATAAGTTGTTCGGTGCCCATGTGTGCGATGAGCAGGTGTTTGACGAGCATTGGCGGCAGCTCAGCGAAGACCGTCGCTACTACTTCGACTGCTTGCACCGCAACCAATTGCCCCAGGTGAAGGCAGCCCTGGCCAAGTTGGAAGAATTTCCCGCCCAAATCTATGCCCCTGCCCACGGCCCCTTGGTGCGCCACAGCCTGCGGCGGTTGCGGTTGGACTACCACACTTGGTGCGAGGAGGATCCCGGCGAGCAGCGGGTAGCTCTTCTGTACACTTCTGCATACGGGAATACAGGTTTGATGGCCATGGCCATAGCCCAAGGGTTGGAGCGAGCCGGCGTTAAGGTGGAGCGGATCAACTGCGAATGGGCCACCCCGGAAGAGATTGCCCAGGCTCTGGAGCGCTGCCAAGGGTTTGTTATCGGATCCCCGACCTTGGCTGGCCATCCCCCGGTGCAAATTCAAACCGCCCTCGGCATCATCCTTTCTTCGGTTCCCACCACCCGGTTAGCCGGGGTTTTTGGCTCCTACGGCTGGAGCGGAGAAGCGGTGGATCTCATCGAGAACAAGTTGCTCAATGCCGGCTTTTCTCTGGGGTTTGAGACGATCCGCGCCAAGTTTAAGCCCACCCCTGAAATCCTAGAAGCCTGTCAAGAGGCGGGATCCCAGTTTGCCCAGGCCCTGCGCAAAGCCAAACGAGCTCGTGCCCTTCGCCAAACCAGCAGCGAAACTCAGGCGGATCGGGTTGGGCAAGCCCTGAGCCGGGTGGTGGGATCCCTGTGCGTAGTTACCGCTCTGCAAGGAGAGACCCGCCGTGGCTTTCTCACCTGGTCGGTGGCCCAGGCCAGCTTCAATCCGCCGGGGCTAACTCTATCGGTGAGCAAGGACCAAGAAGCCGAACTGCTGACCTATCCCCAGGCACCCTTTGTGCTCAACATCTTGCGGGAAGGCAAAGGTAGCAATTTGCAACGGCACTTTCAGCGGCCCCAGCGCCCTGGAGAAGATCGGTTTGCCGGCTTGGCTACGGCCACTGCAGAAAATGGCTGCCCCATTTTGTTGGATGCCTTAGCTTACCTGGAGTGCCGTGTGAAAACTTGGATGGACTGCGGGGATCGCTACCTGGTCTATGCCGAGGTGGAACGGGGCAAGGTGCTGGATCCCACGGGGGTTACGGCCATGCGGCGGGGGTAGTGTATTGGAGAACAAAGATTTGTTGTGGAGTCAGTGCTAACTGGATCCCATCGATCACCTTAAGCTGACGATCTGCTCGGCAAATTTCTGGCTCTTGTTGAGGGGCAAATATCAAAACAGAGTAATCGTGTGACATACTCCCGCACTCATGCTAACGCAAAGCGCTCCGCGCCGCTAAAGCGAAAGAGTACGGGCTTCAAGGACTCCGTCCCGCTGACGCGAACAGTGACTCCTGTGAAGGACATTTCCTGAGCTTTGAGAACGGGATGCCCCACCGCTCTGTAT
>NZ_JBSSCV010000017.1:0-69927 GCF_054060065.1 Thermostichus sp. MS-CIW-37
CAACTGGAATGGACAGCAGTTGAACAGCGTCCGAGACCACTACTTGCGGTTGAGGGCGGTACTCCAACGCAAAGCCAGTAAGGGCACACGCAGTTGGCGGCGCAGATGCAGAGAACTGCTGCAACAGCTGTCTGGCAAGGAGAACTGAGACAGTTTCTGGAGTACAAGGCTCTGCGTGCAGGGGTTTCTCTGATTCTTGTTCCGCCTGCCTATACATCCCAAACTTGCCACCGGTGTCTGCACATCCATCCCGACCCTGCGCGATCCTATCGCAGTGGGAAGAAGTTTGAGTGTGAGCATTGTGGATGGGAAGGGAATGCGGACTTGAATGGGGCAAATATGATTGCACTTTTGGGGGCTGCTGTAAACCAGCCCAGAGGCTAAGCCTACGGCTGGCTTCGCGAACGTGGTTGGCTTGCCAACTACAGGGCTACCGAAAGCCCGCTCTCTATCTATACGTCAGCATGAGTGCGGGAGTATGTCACGTCTCAAGACCAAAATCTGAGGCTTGGCTTTGATCTATGGCCGAGCCATAAGCCATGCCGGGGAGCCAATGAAGAAGACTCTCGGCCACCCCGGCGCTCTGGGCGATCCCAACCCCTATCGCCAACCTGCCCGATCCATGACTCTTAACGCATCAGGGGTGACACGGCCAATGCTGGCAGCGTTGATCGTGTCTTCCTTAAAGGTGCCAAAGCTGGCCACCACCGAGTCGATCTCGGCCCCTGGCAGCACTGGATACTCGTTGTTGCTCTGGGCAAAAATGGCCTGCGCCTCTGGCCCGGAGAGAAACTCCAAAAATTGGATGGCTGCTTCTTTGTTGGGAGCTGTTTTCAGAATGCCGGCCCCGCTGATGTTGACGTGGGTGCCGCGATCCTCTTGGTTGGGGAAGAAGACGCCGATTTTCTCGGCTACGGCGCGATCTTCTGGATTGTCGGATTTGATCAAACGGGGCAAATAGTAGGTGTTGGCCAGAGCCACATCTCCCACTCCGGCGGCCACGGCCTTGATCTGATCCGTGTCTCCCCCTTCCGGCGGACGAGCAAAATTGGCTACTAAACCCCGTGCCCATTGCTCTGTTTCCGGGATCCCGTGGGCCAAGATGATCGAGGCCGTCAAGGATTGGCTGTAGACGTTGCTGGAGGAGCGGGTGAGCACCTTGCCCCGCCATTTGGGGTTTGCCAAGTCCTCATAGGTGGACAACTCCTTGGGATCCACCTTGTCTTTGTTGTACATGATCACCCGGGCTCGTTTGGTGAGGCCAAACCAGTACCCCTCTGGATCCCGCAGATACTCGGGAATATTTTTGGAGAGCGTCTCGGACTGGATGGGCTGAAACAAGCCCTCGTTCTGAGCCCGCCACAGCCGGGCAATATCCACCGTCATGAAGATGTCGGCGGGGCTGTTGGATCCCTCGCTGCGGATGCGCTGGGCGATCTCGTCGGCGTTGCCCTGCACCCAATTCACGGTAATGCCCGTTTTCTGCTGGAAAAGTTCGTACAATTTCTCGTCTGTGCCGTAGTGCCGCGAGGTGTAGAGGTTCACTTCCCGATTGGCGCCATGGGCCGGACGCAGAAGAGACCCTGCTGCCAGAGCCGCAGAACCTAGCGTGGCTCCACTGACAAATTGCCGTCGCGATAAGCGCATACCCAACTCCTAAGTTCAAAAACATCTCAAGAGACACAGCTCCACCGGCCAAGCTGGCCATGCCTCTCTCTGAGAAAAAACCTGAAAGCTACGCCCAAAGGACAAAGGCGGTTCCCGCAAATCTCACTCCGTTGACCCTCATCTTAGGCCAGCTTTATTGAGACTTTTATTCAAGAACCTCGCCTTGGGGCAATGATAGAGGATCTCAAGTACCGGGTCAAGCTCTTAGAAGTTTTTCTCATCTCTCACCCTTTGGGATGGAACTGGCCAACTTTCCCCTGTTCTCGACAGCACTCGAGATGGCCGGCGACCCAGCCGATCTTGCCGATCTTGTTGAGCAATCGGTCTGTGGCCGGAGCCCCGCGGAGCAGTATTGACAACACCCGCAAAAGCTGGAAGGGCTTCGGGTATAACGGGAGCAGGGTAGATGGCGGAGTATGGTGGGCTCCCTTTCTGGACTACCTCAGGCGCAGGTGCAAGAGAACGGCAGGGATCCGGGCGTCTCTATCCTGGTCTGCGGCTACAACGACTTAGTGGAGCTCACTCTCCAGGCCCTAGAGGCTTTTGGACAGCGGGCTGTGGTGGTGGCTCCCGGCCCACGGCCCTATCCGAAAGAGGACTGGGAATACCTGCAGGGGGATCCGCGACAGCCGGAGGTGTTACGGCAAGCTGGGATCGAGCGGGTCAAGGTGGCGCTGCTGCTGGAGGACGATGACCAAGCCAACTTTGAGCTGGCTTTGCTGATTCGAGATCTCAATCCACAGGTGCGTGTCGTCTCCCGTCTGTTCAACCACAGCCTTGCCCGCTATCTCGACTCGGCTTTGCCGCAGCATTTTTCCCTATCGGTGGCGGCTTTGGCTGCCCCGGCTTTTGCCCTCAAGGCTGTTTCCGACGAATTTGTTGGCTACTTTGAGCTGCCCCAGCTGGAAGCCCAGCCGGCCACGCTTCCGCCAGAGCTGGCAGATCCGGCTTACTTTGTCTCAGACCGAGAGACCACCCTCTGGAACGTGGTAGAGCTGACCATCGGATACAACTCCCGCCTGCTGCATATGCCCCTCTCGGAGCTGGAGGAAACTTTTGGGGCGCGGGTGCTGTTTCATTACCCGGTGGATGGGCTTTCTGACTTTTCCAAACAGCGAGTTTTCGACGACTTTGACCACGAGGCAGAGCTGCTGGAGGGGGATCGCGTTTTGGTCATTTGCAACCCCAGAGCCTACCTGCAACTGCTGGAACGCAACGGGCGACGGGGCTCCTCACGGGCGCAGCGCTGGGCCAGCGAACAGGTGCAGGATAAGCGACAACAACGGCAAGGCAGATTGCTGGGGCGGGGATCCCTTGGGTCTTGGCTGCGCAGAGGAGTGCAGGGACTCCTACAGGTCAAGCCCATCGTGCGCACCCTCACCTTCACCCTGGGGGCCATGTTGGTGCTGGGGGTGATCAATTTCAGGATGATCGGCAAACCCCTCATCGATGGGCTTTTGCTGACGATCGTGGTGCTGACAGGGGGCTACGGGGATATTGAGGCTTTTCAACAGCCGGAAACACCGCTGGGGGTGAAGGTGCTGGCGGTGATGATGACCTTGGTGGGGGCTGCCCTGGTGGGGTTGATTTACGGCTTGGTGACCGACAAATTGGTGAGCAGTCGCTTTGGCTTGGGTCGGGCTGCCCGTATGCCCAAAGAGGATCATGTGGTGATCGCAGGGTTGGGGCGGCTGAGCTATTTGGTGCTGCAGTTGTTGCGGCAGATGGGCTACGAGGTGGTGGTGGTGGATCCCAATAGCGAGAACCCTCTCTTGGAGGCAGCGGAACGGGAGGGAGCGGTGGTGGTTCGTGGGGATTATGCCCTGGCAAGCACGCTGCAGCAGGCTCGCATTCAGGGCAGCCGCTGCCTAATCTGCACCACCCCTGACGATCTCACCAACCTGGAGACGGCCCTGACGGCCCACAGCCTGCAACCGGGGATCCGCACCATTTTGCGGGTTACCGATCCCGAATTGGCCGCTCGGATGCAGCGCCACATGCAGACGCTGGGGATCAGCTACAGTGCTACCGGGTTGGGGGCACGGGCTTTTGCCACAGCAGCACTGGTGGGATCCGTCTACGGCACTCTGGCTTGGCAAGGGGAAACTCTGCTGGTGACGCTGCTGGAGGTCTCTGCCCATTGCCACTACCTGGGGCTATCCTTGCACCAACTGGCCCAGGATTATGACCTGGTGATCTTGCTGCATCGCTCCCGACCGGGTAAGCCCTGTGTTTTTCCCAAGATCTGGCAAAAAGAGGGCAAGACCCCGTTGAAAGAAGGCGATCAACTCTATGTGATGGGAACGGTGGGATCCCTGATTCGCTTAACCCAAGGACGGCCTCTTCCCCCAGAGCTGTATCAGGTGCGCCTCCTAGAGTATCGCAACCCCTATTTTGAAGAGGAGATCCTCTCGGCTTTATCGTTCTACGCACGCCTGCCCAAAACGGCCCTGAAACCCCTATTGGGCTGTCTGCCGGCGGTGGTGAGCCCACCCCTTCCCCGCGACAAGGCAATCAAGTTAGCCCGCCAACTGCGCAAGATGAGCACTGAAGTGCAGGTGTTTGCCCAGGCGCAGCCTGCCCATTGGATCCCTGCAGCCATGAACGAAAACAGCGAGAGTAATCTGAATTGATTTGGACACTGTTCTGTTTATTGGTCTATTCTGCACTCCGTAGTCCAAAACATCTCGTTATGGGCAGTTGGACATTCAGGAGATAGGCTTTTCGGCTGCAAGTCGCACAAAGCGATTTTGGTTGTAGAGCTGCTGAGCCACCACTGCGAAACCCACCTTCTCCAGCAACCACACCAGGTCTTCGGCGCTGAAGCGATTGTGCTCGTAGAAGTGGGTAAACTGATCCAGCAGCGTTTCCAAAGGCGTGTCCGACTGGAAGAGTTGGGCCTCTGTATCGGCATCGAAGTAGAGGCTGAGCGGGGCGCGCACCCAATCCACCAGCAAAAATCGCCCCCCCGGCTTGAGTAGACGCAACACCTCCTGCAACAAGCGCAAGGGCTGCACCATCTCGTGCAACACCACCACTGCCTGAGCTGCATCGATGCTGTTGGCCGCAAGCGGCAAGTGAGGGTCGTGCAGGTCGGCCTGCAACAGCTGGATTCCAGGGATCCCCTTCAAATCTGCCGCCGCTCGCTCCAACATGTAGGGCATCACATCCACCCCGATGAAGTGTCCTCCGGGATAGCGTTGCGCCCACTGACCCAGAGCAAACCCCGGCCCGGTTCCCAGATCCAACAAGCGCGGTGCAGGAGGCAGACAGGGCTCGATGTGCATCTGCCAGAAGTGCCAAAACGCTTCGTTAAAGCGCCCAGGAGCTGTTGCCAGCATGCGCTCGCAGAAGCTGGGGCCACGGTGGTGCTGGTAGAGAAGCTGAAAGGTATCGAGGCCGGTCTGGGGCATGGCTGAAGATTGTTGAGAAAATTGCTAGAGGGATCACCAGAATTCGCTGATGGGCTGAAAAGAGCATCGGGGGATCCCCAAAAGTAAGGCCTAATGTTGGCCTAACGAGCCGTGGGAGCGCTGGAAAAGTTGGCAATGCCGGTCTCCAGGTCGCTAAAGCAGGTCAATACCTTTTCCATAGAGGTGAGGTTGAGGACGAGGGCCACATTTTCCGGCACGCAACAGAGGCTGAGGTTGCCCCCAGCAGCACGGCACTTGCGCAAAGCCGAGATCAACACCCCCAGCCCAGAGCTGTCCATAAAAGTGACCGATGACATGTCGATCAACATATTGGTGTAACCGAAATCTATAACTTGCTGGAGCAACTGCCGAGCTTCTGAAGCAGCCTTGGCATCAAAACGACCTTCCAGGGGCACAATTGCCAGTTTTTGCCCTTGCGGAGTTTCAGCAGTACGGATGCGCAGCTTGAAATCCATCGTTTCCAGTGAAGACCTCATGCCCCACCTTAACACCATCCGCTACCGCCCACCAGGAAATCTTGTGAAGATCCCCAGGGACAGCGCGGCTCCCTCCAAAAACATCTGCCCTCTCGCCCCCAGCTCCTCTCCCAACAAGCCAGAGGGAAGCCGTGTAAACCCATGAAGTAAGAGCCGCCCCAGAGCTTAGCAGGAACTCCATCCCCCGCAGGGAAGGGATCCCGCCTCGGCCACCCATCTCAGGTTCCAGCCAGATCTACCTACAGCATGGGCTGCAGGGTTAAAGCCTCTGAGCTGATTGAAGGAAGGGACACATGCAAACGGGGGCGGTGCATGGAGAGCAACTGGGCCAGGCGCTTGCGCAACTCGGTGCGGGGCACAATCGCGTCGATGAGCCCTTGGGCCAGCAAATATTCGGCGGTTTGGAAGCCTTCGGGAAGCTTGCCCTTGCCAATGGTTTGCTCGATTACATTCGGCCCGGCAAACCCCACCTGCGCGCCCGGCTCGGCCAGGATCAGGTCTCCCAACATGGCAAAGCTGGCAGTCACCCCGCCATAGGTGGGATGGGTGAGCACAGAGATGAACAATTGTCCGGCGTCGCGGTGCCTTTGTAGGGCGGCTGAGGTTTTGGCCATCTGCATGAGGCTGAGGATCCCTTCCTGCATGCGGGCCCCCCCCGAAGCCGAAAACAGGATCAAAGGCAGGTGATCGCAGGTGGCCCGTTCCGTGAGGCGGGCGATCTTCTCGCCTACCACCGAGCCCATGCTGCCGCCCATAAAGCGAAAGTCCATCACCCCAATCGCCACCGGGATCCCTTCCAGGCTTCCCAACCCTGTCAGGACGGCATCCTTGAGCTGGGTGCGCTCCTGGTAGGTGGCCAAGCGCTCGGAGTAGGGCTTTTGGTCGAAAAAGTGTAGGGGATCCGTGGGAGCCAGGTGCTCGTCGAGGGGTTGCCAGGATCCGGGATCCAAAAGCTGTTCCAGCCGCTCTGGAGCTGTAATGCGATGGTGATGCCCACAGCTAGGGCAGACTTGCCAGTTTTGCTGCAGATCCTTGGTGTAGGTCAGGGTGTCACAGGCAGGACACTTTTGCCAGAGGCCGTCGGCAATCTCTCTTACCTGACGCTCTTTGTCGAAGGGGCTGCTACCTGTCAGGTTCAGAGAGGTTTGTCTGCGCCGCTCCGCAAACCAATCCAGTAGAGACATAGCTGTTGAAATATCCTCCCTACTCAGGGATGTCGAGAGCCCTGCCGGTGAGCTGCGAAACACATCTCAACGTTCTCAAGCTATCAAAGAATCGCCCGACTGAAAATAGAGACAACAGCAAGCGATGGAGACTCGGTGGCAGGTGCTGACCACAGGGGATGGATCCCTGACCTTTTTCTCGGAAGAGTTTGGACAGGCTTTTCACAACGTCAGTGGTGCCGCCCAGGAGGCTTTGGAGAAGTTTGTCCGCCCTTGCCGGCTGGATCGGCTGCCGTTGGAACGGGATCCCGCCCAGCCCATTTGCCTTTTGGATATTTGCTTTGGCCTGGGCTACAACTCCGGCCTTGCCCTAGAAACCATTTGGCAAATCCGGCCCGATTGTCTTGTGGAGGTAATCGGCCTGGAGCGATCCCCGGAAGTACCCCGGCAAGCTTGGCAGGCAGGGGTGGGATCCGACTGGAGCTTTGGGCAAGAATGGCAACACTGGATTGAACAGGGATCCTGGCAATCGGAGCGCTGGCGCGGAACGCTGCTGTGGGGCGATGCCCGGCAAACGGTGTTGCAGGTGCCGCTGGGGTGGGCAGATGCGGTGTTTTTGGATCCCTTCTCGCCTTCTGTTTGCCCAGAGCTGTGGACGGTGGATTTCCTGCGGGCCGTGGCTGAACGGATGCGACCAACCGGCATTTTGGCCACCTATTCCTGTGCAGCGGCGGTGCGAGCGGCTCTGTTGGAAGCAGGGCTTTTCATCGGCTCTACCCCCCCGATAGGTCGTCCTTGGCCGGGGACAGTGGCCTCGCCCCAACCTGACCACCTGCCGCCTCTTTCCCCCATGGAGTGGGAGCACCTGAAAACTCGCGCTGCCGTGCCCTACCGGGATCCCACCTTGAAAGGAGATAGAGCGCAAATCCGTCTGCAACGCCAACGGGAACAGCAGGGATCCCCTTTGGAGCCCACTTCTGCTTGGAAACGCCGCTGGCCTGTGCAAGCCTAGAGAGTGGCGTTGCCGGAGTTCAAATCAGGGCAGCCGTTCTCGGGATTGCCGTCCGGGTGTATACAAAACATCTGGGCCATTTCCGTACCCCTACGCAGGCCATCATTTCTTGACAAAGTTAAGCTGAGATGAAACTTCTCTGCTGTGAATGCCATGTCCTCTGAGGAGTCCCTCCCGCTGACGCGAGCAGCCTCTGCCGGTACGCTGGTTGCCCTTTGTGCTGAACAGCACCGCGTCATCCTGCAGTTTTTGACTCGCCTGTCTCGAGCGCCGGAGTTGGATCTGGAGCAGCGACGCCTCTGTGTACAAAGGTTGCGACAGCGCCTCTCCCGCCACATTCAACTGGAGCGCCATGTTCTCTACCCCCTGCTCAGGTCGGCTCTCCAGGGGGATCCCCACCTTAGCGACCAAATTGAGCAGCTGGAGCAACATCTGCGGGATCAGATCCCGGAGCTGACGCGCTTTTTGCACCAATCAGAGCGCACCCCGCAGCAGGTGGATCCTTCTGCTGCCCTTCACTTCTATCGGCAATTGCGGGCTCAGTTTGATCAGGAGGAGAAAATCTTGCATCCCCTCTTTACCCAGCATGTTTCTCCCGCCGCGGAGCAGCAGCAGTTGCGCCTATTCCGAAAACGCCTACAGGCCAGCGCTGCCGCCAATAGCTCTGCAAGTAGCCGCCGCGTCGCTCTGGAGGAGCTGGAACGGCAAGCGGTAACCCGTCCTGTCTTGCCCAACGAGCGCTTCTGGTCGCTGCAGGGCAACGCTGTGCAGATGGCCGCTCCCTAGCCAACGACGGTCTTGTTGTTGGAGGCTGCCTGGTGGTGTTCGCAGGCGAGCTTGTGGTATCTTTGCCGCAACCGGCCTGCTGACCCTAGAACCATGCAACCCTGGGATCCGGAAACCTACGTCGACCAGATGGCCCAACTGCTGCAACTGCCCCTGCATCCCGACCACCGAGCAGGGGTGATCGAAAACTTTGCCCGCTTTTTGCCCATTGCTCAGCAGGTGCTGGAGTTCCCACTGCCGCCGACGGTTGAGCCAGCTCCCACCTTTGACTCGCAAGTATGACCGGCGATCCCCATCTTCTCGGCAGCGCCGACGCGGTCTCCATTGCCAGGGCTGTCCGCCAGGGATCCGTGAGTGCCCAAGCGGTGGTGGCCGCCTGTCTGGAGCGGATTCGCCGGCGGGATCCCCAGCTCAATGCCTTCACAGCCGTGCTGGAGGAATCGGCTCTGCAAGCAGCGGAGCAGGTGGATCGACAGGTGGCTCAAGGGATCCCGGTGGGCCCGCTGGCAGGGGTGCCCTTTGCCGTCAAGAACTTGTTTGACGTGGCCGGCCTCACCACCCTAGCTGGCTCAGTAATCAACCGCGAGAACCCCCCGGCCATCCAAGATGCAACAGTGGTGGCTCGTCTCAAGCAGGCAGGGGCAATCTTGGTGGGCACCCTCAATATGGACGAGTATGCCTATGGCTTCGTCACCGAAAACAGCCACTACGGCCCCACCCACAACCCCCACGATCTCAACCGCAGTGCGGGGGGATCCTCTGGCGGCTCGGCAGCAGCGGTGGCAGGAGGTTTGGTGCCCCTTGCCCTGGGCAGCGACACCAACGGCTCGATTCGGGTACCGGCCTCTTTGTGTGGCGTCTACGGCCTCAAGCCCACCTATGGCCGTCTGTCGCGGGCAGGGGTGGCTCTGTTTGCCGCCAGCTTCGACCACGTGGGCCCCTTGGCCCGTTCGGTGGCCGATATTGCCCTCAGCTTCGATGTTATGCAAGGGCCGGATCCCCAAGATCCCGTCTGTACCCGGCGTCCTGTGGATCCCACCTTTGGGCAGTTGGGGCAGGGGATCGAAGGCTTGCGCATCGCGGTGGCGGATGATTACTTTGCCCGAGGGGCAGAGCCCCCCATCTTGGCCGGAGTAGAAAAAGTGGCCCAAGCCCTGGGGGCCCGCCAGACTGTGCGGATCCCGGAAGCCCAGCGCGCCCGCGCCGCCGCCTACCTGATCACGGCTGCCGAGGGAGCCAACCTGCACCTGCCCAACCTGCGAACTCGCCCCCACGACTTCGATCCGGCCACCCGGGATCGCTTTTTGGCCGGAGCTTTGCTGCCCGCCAGTTGGATCTTGCAGGCACAGCGCTTTCGCCGCTGGTACCGCCAGCAGGTGCAGACCATTTTTCAGGAGATCGATCTGTTCATTGCCCCCACCACCCCCTGCTCTGCCCCCTTACTTGGCCAAGAGAAGATGGTGATCGATGGGGTAGAAGTTCTCACCCGGCCCAACCTCGGCCTCTACACCCAGCCCCTCTCGTTTATCGGTCTGCCGGTGCTTTCGCTGCCGTTGCGCGAGAGCGGATCCCTGCCTTTTGGCGTACAACTGGTGGCCGCCCCCTATCAAGAAGCCAAGTTGCTGCGGGCAGCCGCCTATTTGGAGAAGCTAGGGATCCCCAATGCGCAGCCGGTTTGAGCCATGAAGAGCCCTACTTTTGCAGCACATCTAGCGCTAGAGCTCGTGGGCATCTTCTCATGAACACTAAATATGTAGATGAACCGGTTGTGTGGTCAAGACAAGATTTCAATTGCTTTTGAGGAGCCGCTTTAGTCTCTGTGTAGCCTGTGGGTAACGTCTGAAGCTGTATTGGGGCAGAATCTTTGGCCTTGGCTCGCAAGAGAGATTGGGGCACCGGATATTAAAGTAAAATTAAGCCCCCAGTTGTTGTATCGAATGCCTCCTTTTCCGGGCTTGGCCGATAGAATGAACGGCATAAAATGGACACGGCACCCCCACCTGGACTCTATAACCCTATGGATCATCCTGATTCTGTGGCTCGGCGCTACATGAAACTGTGCGAGGCCTATCTCTCTCTCAACGAAGCCTTCGACAAATTGGATCAGTCCCACAGCCACCTACAGCGCCACTTCAAACGACTCCTTGGCTATTTCAGTGCTGCCCAACAAGCTCTGGTTCAACTGCCGCTCTTGCAACAGCGGATTGAGCAGAGCGACCGCTGGATGAACTCCTTGCGAGAAGAACTGCAAGCCAAAGAAGCCCGGCTTGGCGAGCTAATCGCCAACTACGATCAAGTCTGTGGCGAGCTGGACTCCACCAAAGCAGAACTGTTGAGCGCTCAAGCGCTGATTGAGAAACTGGAAGCCGAAAATGCTCAGGTTTTGGAACGCTTGAGTCGGCTTACCAACGTGGAAGAGGAAATGGCAAACTTGGCGGAACAGCTAGCCCAAGCGAACGAAGCTCGTCAGCAGATGGAAGTTCGAAATCGCGAGCTAGAGCGAGCTTTGGGAGACCGGGATCAGCACATTTACAGCCTGCAAGAGCGATTGGCACAATTGGAGCAAGAGATGGCCTTCCTGAAAGCTCAGCGGGATGAGGCCCAGCAGGCTGCACAACTGGCTATGTCTCGCGCGGAGCAGGCGGAAGTCGGGCTGAAGGCGCAAACCGAACAAGTTCAGACTTTACGAAATAAGCTCCATCAAGCCGAGGAGCAGCTGGCCATGGTAACCCTGAACGAGCTGGAGCTCCTGCTCGGCCATGACTCGATGAACCTCTTGCAAGAAGCGGAGCAGGCTGCGGAAGTAGATGCCCAGGTGCTGGCAAGCGTACCGGCCTCTCTGGCCGAGGCAGAACGCATCCTGCTGGAGATCGACCAGTTCATTTTGGCCTGCTCGGAGCCCATGAAGTCGCAGGCTGCCTGACCGGTATCGACTTATCGACTCTCCTAAAAACCCATCAGACGGGCAACAGCGGACAGCTCAGGGACAACGCCGGTGTGGATAGGAGCGGATCCCTGGTGGGTAGCCGTGTCGGGATCCTTGAGGCCATGGCCCGTCAGCACGCACACCACCTGTGCTCCAGCAGGCACCTGCTCTCGCCATTTCAGCAATCCTGCCACCGAGGCTGCACTGGCCGGCTCGCAAAAGATCCCTTCCTCTGCGGCCAGGAGACGATAGGCCGCCAGAATTTCCTCATCGGTGACGCTATCCACCTGGCCGCCGCTCACCTGCACTGCCGCCTTGGCCTTCACCCAACTGGCAGGGTTGCCGATGCGAATGGCTGTGGCCACCGTCTCTGGGTGTTCCACCACCCGGTTTAACACCATGGGAGCAGCACCGGCAGCCTCGAAGCCGTAGAGACGAGGGCGACGGGTAGCCTTGCCCTGCTGGCGATACTGGCAAAACCCCATCCAGTAGGCGGTGATGTTGCCCGCGTTGCCCACCGGGATACAGAGCCAATCGGGGGCATCCCCCAAAGCATCCACCACCTCGAAGGCGGCGGTTTTTTGCCCTTCTAAGCGGAAGCGGTTAACCGAGTTCACCAAAGCCACTGGGTAGGTTTCCGCCAGTTGCCGCACCATGGCCAGCGCTTGGTCGAAGTTGCCCTGAATGGCGATGATCTCCGCCCCATACATCAGGGTTTGGGCCAGTTTGCCCTTGGCCACATAGCCATCTGGGATCAGCACATAGGCCCGCAGACCCCCTTTGGCTGCAAAGGCAGCGGCAGCCGCCGAGGTGTTGCCGGTACTGGCGCAGATCACGGCCTCTGCTCCGGCCTCTTTGGCCTTGGACACCGCCATCGTCATACCCCGATCCTTAAAACTACCGGTGGGGTTGAGGCCCTCCAGCTTCAGGTAAACTTGGCAGTCTCGCCCCAGCCGTTGGCTCAAAGCCGGGGAAGGCACCAGGGGCGTGTTGCCCTCATGTAGCGTGACCACAGGTGTGCTGGCGCTGACGGGGAGCCATTCCCGATAGTGCTGGATCAGGCCGGGCCAAAGCCCCACTTGCGCGCGGGATCCGGCCATACGAGGGGGATGGGTGGGATTTAGGGTCGCCATGCCGCAGAGAACACCGAGGCCAATCAAAGACCAGCTTTCTCACTGTAGCGGTTCGTGGAGCGGTTCGTATCAACCTCGCGCAGTGGCGGCAGAAACACCCTCTCGATCCCCTCTCTCAGAGGCTTGGGAGCGGGAGAGCCGCAGGGCGTAGGGCCAGAGCCTGCACCAGAGAGCGCAGCTTCAGACGAATCTCGGCCAGCTCCTGCTCTGGGTTGGAGTCGGCCACAATCCCGGCACCGGCATACAGACGGGCTCGATCCCCCCGAATCAGGGCGGAGCGGATCCCCACCACAAACTCGCCATTGCCCTGTAAATCTACCCAGCCCAAAGGAGCAGCATAGCTAGAGCGATCAAAGGGTTCCAACCGCTCCAGCCACTGCAGCGCCGCCTGCTGGGGATACCCTCCCACTGCCGCCGTCGGGTGGAGCTGGGCCAGCAGGTCGAACAGATGCACATCGGCGGGGAGCTCGGCCTCGATCAAAGTTTGCAGATGCTGGATGTTGGCCAAACGGAGCAGCCGAGGCTGAGGGGAAATGCAGGGATCCATCCCCAACCGACCCAGAGCCTCCCGGATCGAGCGCACCACCCACTCATGTTCTCGGCGGTCTTTGGGGCTGCAAAGCAACCTCTCGGCCAGCACCTGATCCTGGTGGCTGGTGGCTCCACGGGCTGCAGAGCCGGCTAAGGCATCGATCTGCGCCCGACCTTGCCACACAGAGAGCAGGCGCTCCGGAGTGGCCCCCAAGAAAACCTGGGGAGAGATCCCCTCTTGGGTCAGAGGGAGAGGACTGGCCGGCGAACTCCCCCGCCTGTCTGCCCCCAGGGACTCCGTCCGAGTAGCGCGAGCGGCGAAGGCAAAGATGCTGCAATCGGGATGATGCTTTTCCAGATAAGCCAGCAGAGGCGGGATCGATGGCGAGGCAGGCAAGTGCAGATCCACAGCCTCTGCCAGCACCACCTTTTCTAAGAATCCCGCCCGAATCGCCTGCAGGGCTTTTTGGATGCGCCCCAAGAGGGCAGCTTCCTCCACCTCCACCGGCACGGGAGCTTGCAATTCCCACAAGGGCAAGGGGGATCGAGAAAGGCGCTCCATTTGGGCAAAAAAGGCGGTGATCTGCCCGGCCAAAGCTGCTAGGTCACTTTCGGGAGCAATTTCCAGATTGAGCCGCGCTACCGTCAGGGATCCCCAGGAGTCTGGCACCTGCAACAGTTGCCAACGTGGCAGCACCAGCGCTGCCCCCCCTTTGCTCCTGGGGCTGAAACTGAGGCGACAGAAACACAGAGGGCGTTCCTGCCGGCTGCCTGGGGATCCCCCCACCTCAGAGGGCTCCATTCTGCCGACGCAAGCGGTATGGACATGGGGCTGCAGCTCTTCCACAAAAATCCGCGCCGCCTGCAAGCCCCCTTCTCCCGAGAGATCGACCCGCCGCAGGGATCCCCACCCCAGCACCCGCACCCTTTCCCCGCGGGCCTTGTGGGAGAAATAACAGTAGCTCGGGAATCGGTTCGTGGGGAGAGAACCCAGCTTCTGGGCCAGCACCGCCAGCGGATCCAGCTCTGGGATGGGCTGGGACAAGCTGAGGATTTGGGGCACGCCCCGCGCCCGCGCCATCTGTTGGCAGGCGGTTAGGAAGGGATCCCAGTGGCGCCGATCCCTCGCCTCGTCCGTCCAGGTAGAAGTGCGAGTCGGCGGCCATGCTCTCGGCCACTCCAGGCACTCAAGCGTACCGTGGGCATTCCAAGGGGAAAGAGAAGAGGTCATGCGCAAGAAAAAGAAGACGATCCCACCTTGGCCGAAAACAGGACACCCGTCGATGGAGACCGGCAGAAGATGACTTTAGGATAAGAGATTAGGAGAAGGGCCGGCAGCCTGAGCTTCTGGGGGCCAGATCTGAGGAGCTTCTTCACGGACTGCAAAGTTTCTTAGCATCCTGGGGGATGCTTTCTCAGGCGCTCTACCCTACAGAGCAGATGGTTGTAGACAGATCCAGAGACAGGCCCCAGAGCAGGCTTGCTTCCCAAGGAGAACTCCCATGAATCCAGACGTCGGCCAAGTGCAGCCACCAGCAGAGGTCGCATGGAGTGACCCCTCCCGCCGGCAATTGTGGATGGCTGCCCTCAAGCCCCCCATGTACAGTGTGGCGATCATGCCCATCTGGGTGGGATCCGCCATTGCCTATGCCCAGTCAGGGGTGCTGGACTTGGGGGTTTTGGGGGTGTTTTTGGGAGCCGCCATCTGCATCTTGGCCTGGGTCAACATCAGCAACGACGTGTTCGATGCCCAGACAGGGGTGGACAAAAACAAACTCCACTCGCTGGTCAACCTGACGGGCAAGCCGGGGCAGGTGTTTTGGGTGGGGAATGCCTTTTTGGCCCTGGGTCTGCTGGGGATCCTGTGGCTGAGCTGGCGGCAATGGGATCCGACGGTGCTGCTGTTGGTGCTGGTGGCCTGTGGGCTGGGCTATGCCTACCAAGGGCCGCCCCTGCGCCTGGGCTACCAGGGCCTGGGGGAGATCCTCTGCTTTTTCAGCTTTGGGCCGCTGGCGGTCTCGGCTGCCCACTACAGCCAAAGCCAGACTTGGTCGCTGCCGGGGTTAGCGGCCTCACTGGTGGTGGGAATGGCGACCAGCTTGATTTTGTTTTGTTCCCATTTCCATCAAGTGCAGGATGACTTAGCCTGTGGCAAGCGCTCGCCGGTGGCCCGCCTGGGAACCTTGCGCTCGGCCCGCCTCATCCCCTGGCTCTGCAGCAGCCTTTTTGCCTTGATGCTGCTGTTTGTGGGGCTGGGGATCTTTCCGGCTTGGACACTGCTGAGTTTGGCGGGGATCCCGTTTGCAGTGCGGCTTTCCCGCCTGCTGGGTACCTATCACGATCAGCCGCAGCGGATTAGCCACTCCAAGTTCATCGCCGTCAGTCTCCATTTTTGGCTGGGGCTGTTTCTGGGGCTAGGGTTCATCCTCAGCCGCTATGGCTGAAGGCTGAAAAGTCGGCTTAAGGCTAGGTGTGCGCGGGATCCCCCCGGTGCAGCCGGCAAAATGGGATAAGCTACAGCCTAGAGTGCTAGCTTAGAGCGTTGGCTCCAAGGGGAGTGGTCAGTTCGGGTCGAGGTGAGGCGGCAGCGAAAACAGGATGCGGCGATTCTTCAATTCCAACCTGGGGGTGGCGCTGTTGGGGAGCAGCATCTTGGCTGCTTTGGTGGGCTGGGCCTTGTTGATCGACATCGAAGAAGTGAAGGTGGAGTCTCCTCCCCCCGACCAGCCCCTCTCGGTCAGCCGCAGGGTAGATATCTTGGGTCGTCGGGGAGGCCATCAGCGTTGGCGACTGATCGCCGAGCAGGTGGATCTGGCAGCCGGGCAACAGGTATTTGAGCAGGGGGCGCACGGCTACTTCTACGGAGAAAGCGCCGACCGACAGGAAGGGGTGCCGGATCCCTTTTTTGATAGCAGCGAGCAGATGACTTGGCGGGCCAAGCGAGCCCGCTACAATGCCACCGCCGACGAGCTGTATTTGGATGGCGAGGTAGAGGTGAGGAGCGACGATGGCAGCTTGCTCTTGACCAGCGCCCTGAGAGTCACCCCCGAAGAACGCATCGAGGTGCCCGCGGAGTTCACCCTCAAAGGCCGGGAAATGGTGTTGCAGGGCCGCTCTGGCTCGTTTAACTTTCAATTTGCCCTTCTCAGCGCTCAGCAGGGCAAGCTGGTGGTGCTGCGCACCGACAGCCCGGCAGCCGCCCCCCCGACCGATCCCGCCAGCGCTTCCCAGTGGGTGGCCAGTGCTGCAGCGGATCCCGCTTCCATCACCATCACCGCCGACCAGATCACCTACGACCGCACCCAACAAGTGGCTCAGGGGAAAGGGAACCTGCGCATTCGCGAACGTGGCATCGAAATTCGCGCTCCCCAGGGCACCTACCTGCGGCAACAGGCCCAAAGCATTCTCTCCGGCGGCGTGGTGTTACAGGAGGTGGCCGGCGACAGCAGCCGGGATCCCTTGTTGGCGGATCTGCGCTTGGCCCAGGCTTCCCCCGGCCCGGAGGCAACCCCCAACCGACAGGATCAAGAAGTCACTATCATCGCCGACCGCCTCACCTACGACCGCAACACGCAAATTGCCCAAGGGGAAGGCAACCTGGAGATCCAGCAGGGGGAAACCATCATCCGGTCGGCCCAGGGCACCTACCGCCGCCGCGAATCCCAAAGTTTGTTGACCGGAGGGGTCACCCTGGAAGAGCCCGGACGGGTGCTCACCTCAGCCCGCCTAGAGGGCAACCACCGCGACAAGATCTTCTTCTTTGAAGAGAACGTCCTTTACCGGCAGATGGCTGCCTCTATCCCCACGCCCGGCGGGGGATCCCTGACGGAAGAACTGCGCCAAGCCGAAACCGAAGTGCGGGCTGCCCGCCTGGTTTACAACTCCCGCACCGGTACTTCCGAGTTTAGCGATGCCGTCGAGTTTATCCAGCGGGGACGTAGGGCCAAGGCCAACCAAGCCACCATCACCCCTGAAAAGGTGGAGCTGCGGGGAGAGGTGGTGATCGAGCAGATCGAAGGGGACTGGCTGGCGCGGCGGCTACAAAACCCGGAGACCCAGGCGGATGTGGATCAGCCGACGGTGATCTACGCCGACCGGGTGGAGATCGACCAAGCCAGCGGCGATGCCCGCTTCTTCGGCAATGTGGTTATTGTGCAGGCCAACCGCGCCATCGAAGGGGATCGCGCCGATTACTTCGACCGAGAACAAATTTTCAAAATCAGCGCCGAACAGGCTCCTGTGGTGCTCTGCGATCGGGGAGAGGTCAACCGCCTTCCCGGGGAGAGCACCCAAGCTCTGCCGGGCCGCAACGCGCTGGATCAGATGTGCCGGGGCGCCAATCGCCTCAGCGGCAAGCTGGTCACCCTGAACATGAAACGGGATGAATACACCGTCGAAGGAGACGAGCAGCAGCAGGGCATGTTTCAGTTTCGCATCACCGACGCCCTCTGATGGGCTCCATCTGGGGTTTTTTATCGTCTAGGTTTGGCTGAGAGTGTGATCCGAGGTGATGTAATGACTGCCCCACTCGCCGAGGGTAAACTGCGCAGAGCTCCTGCTCAAACGGGCAGCTTTTGGGGATCCCTGAAATTGGGGGCTGCCTTTTTGGAGTTTTATCTCTTCAAAGAGATGATTCGCCCCTTCTTTCTGGGAGTGGCCGGGGGGACGGTGCTGATGCTGGGCAACCAGCTCTTTATCTACGCCGATCTGCTGGTGAAAAAGGGCGCTCCTCCGCTAACCATTTTGCACATTCTCATCCTCAATTTGCCCGCCATTTTGGTGGTCACCTTTCCCATTGCCGGCCTCTTTGCCACCTTGCTCACCCTGGGCAAAATGGGAGCCGATAGCGAGATCATCGCCCTGCGTGCTGCTGGGATCCCTTACCGCAAGGTGTTTATTCCCGTGCTCTGTATTGGCCTGCTGATCAGCGGCTTGGCACTGTTGACCAATGAAGTCATTGTGCCGGAAACCAACCAAAAGGTGAAAACCCTGAACAAGAACCTCATCTTGGCTCAGGATGCCCTTTTGTTTAATCCAGAAGAGATCGTGCGGGTGGATGATGAGCTCTGGTTTCATGTGGGATCCCTCGACCCAGAGACCGGCTTGATGCGGGATTTGCTGATCCTGGATCGCAAAGCTGAGACCGGCCACCTGCGCTATCCGCAGGTGATCTCCGCCCAAACCGCGCAGCAGGTGGGCCAATCGTGGCAACTGCGAGATGTGGTGATCCGCCGTTATGACGAGCAGGGGCGCACCTACTACGAAGGCCAGGTAGAAGAAATGGAGTTAAACATCGTCAACAAACTGGTGGGCCTGGTGTACGCGGAAAAAGTGCCCCAAGAGCAACGGGCGGGGGAGCTGTGGGAGCAGTGCCAGCGATATCGAGCGGAGCAACGCCCTTCTGCCGATGTGGCCCGCTGCCTGACAGAATACCACCTCAAGTTCGCCATTCCTTTGGCCAGCTTCTTCGCCATCTTGGTGGCTGCCCCCTTGGGCCTGCAAACGGTGCGGCAAACTGGGCGCTACGGCGGCGTGGCGCTAGCGATCGTTCTGGTGTTTATTTACTATGTACTGATGAGCCTGGGACGAGCAATGGGTCGAGTTGAGCACATCGATCCCTGGCTGGCTGCCTGGTTGCCGAATATGATTTTCGGTGGGGTAGGCCTTTCTTTACTGTGGCGGTTTTTACGGTGAAATCCTGCAACTTCCCCCCTGACTTCAGCCCTTGGGCAAAGTGGTTGGCTCTTTGCTGGGGCGGCTCCCTGTGGTTGGGGACGGGGGAGGCCGTCTTCGCCCAGTTGGACCCCCTGCCCACTGTTGGCGTCGGCGGGACGGAGTTCTCTCTGGAGGGCTACCAGCGCTTTCGGTCAGCGCAAACACCCGCTCAGCGCCTGCAACTGGCCCGCCGGGCTTCCAGTCCAGAACCGATTGCTCCTACCGATGGAGATCCCATTACCCTGGTTGAGGCGCAATCCTCCCCGCCGGCGGCTGCTTCTCCCCTGCCTGCTACGGCCTTGACTGCGGCAACCCTACCCCCTGCGGCCCCGGTCTCTCCTCCCTCTGCCAACTCTCCTGAAAAGCCCCTCACGCCAGAAGAACTGAACCGACAGCGGCTACAACGGCTGTTGGCCGAAGGGGCAGCAGCCCATGCTCGGCGACAGGCGCAGCAGGCCCAGGCAACACCTTCTCCCCAACCCCCTTCACCGGCGACGCCCACCGCGGCAGTTCCCAGCCTGAACTCCCTTCGGCTTTCCCAGCCCATGACTTCTCAGGCTGAAGCCCTGCAGGTGGAAGAGCAACCCTGGCTGCGCCCCACCAAGGACTCCGTCCCGCTAACGCGATCGGAATCCAATGGCGAAAACCGGGCTACGGCCCAACTGCAAGGTGGAGCCGGTTCAGAGGCAAGGTTAAATCGGATCCCAGCTTCGACGGTTCCTCCCTTGATCTCCCAAGCCGGTGGGAGCTTGGATTTGGGCGGTGTCCTGTTGGCAGAGGCCACCCCTGGGTCGGGGCTGACGGGATCCCCTCCAAGGGGAACGGAAGCCTTTATCCCCACCGCTGGCTCACCCCTGGCTCCTCAACTGCTGGAGCGGTTCCCGCTCCTACAGGATCTGGGCACTGGTGCAGATGCCGTTTCAGCGGCAGAAAATCTTGGCACCGGCAGCCAGGGATCCCAGATTCGCCAGCAACTCTCGGCCACCGCGCAGCGGCAAATCCCCCTCGACCCGGATCAAATCAACGTGAGTGGGGATGTCCTCAGCTACATCGCCGAACAGGATCTGGGCATTGCCGAGGGGAACGCCTTGATCCAACTGGCCGACGGCACCCGCATCACCGGCGACCGGCTGCTGTTTTATCGGCGAGAGCGACGCCTGCGCAGCGAGGGCCCTTTTCGCATGGAGCAGCCCCCTGGCCCCCAAGGGCGGGGGATCCGGCAAATCGAAGGGCGAAATTTGGATCTGGATATCCCCGGTCGCACCGCCCAATTTGAGAGCTCGCTGGTCATTCTGCCGGGGGAGGAGCCGGGCACCAAGGTTTTTGTGCGCAGCCAAGAGACCACCGCCATTTTGGGGGATCAGATCTTTTTCGAGAAAGCCACCGTCACCACCTCGCCAGAGCCACCCATCACCCACTACGTGCAAGGGGATCGGGTGGAGGTGTTTCCCGATGACCGGGTGATCGTCTACGACGCCCGCGTGTTTGCCGGCGGCGAGCTGACAGAAGCAGGGGATCTGCGGGCGGGCCTTCAGATCGCCTATTTCCCCCTGTTCATCTACAGCCTGCGAGATCACCAGTGGGTGCTGCCGGGGCGCAGCGAGACAGAGGGGGTGTTTGTCAAATCCAGTTGGGCCTACCGCTTCGACGAATACAACTTCGGCGGCCTGCGGCTGGATGTCATGCAGAAAAAAGGCTTGGGCATCGGCTTCCTGCACGACTACATCCTGCCCATCCCGGACAGTGTCAACTACGGGCGAGCCCAGTTTTACTTGGTGACCGAAGCCGACCAACAGCGCTTCTCCAGCCGTTTCCGCATCGACCACAACTTCGACTTTTACGCTGCCAACCTCTTTGGGCAGGAAGGCCAACTGCGGGGACAGCTCAACCTCAACCTGGACAACACCTACCGTCCTGCCGGCGGGCGCAACGACAACGCCGATCTGCGTCTCAACGCCACCTTTCAGGGGGATCTCTCCACCACCACCCTCAACATCAGCCGCACCGGATCCCAGGAGCGGGGCATCTACAGCTTCCCCCTCACCCTCAGCCACACTCAGCGCTACGGGGGCGTGCATTGGCTGCAATCGGATCTGCGCTTGGACTACAACCAGCGGGTGAGCGTCAAAGATGGCCCCGACTTTGCCGATGCGCGGTTGACGCTGGGCACTCAACTGACCCCACCCGGTTGGGGAGGTACCTATCGCCTGGCCTACCGTGCCTACAGCAGTTCCAATGGCGACAACGAGCCGCGTCGCAACTTCGAGCTGGCCTTTAACCCCGACCTCATTCGCATCACGCCCGATATTGCCCTCAGCAGCGCCCTCACCCTGACTCAAGAGCAACAGCCGGATCAAGAGGTGGGGGCAGGTCTCCACTTTTTCAATCGCTACGAGCTGCGCTCCAGCCTCCAGTTCAACGATATTCAACCGGCTCCCTGGATCACCTTCATGCCGGGTTCTATCGATTACACCCAAGTCCTCTACTCCACTCCTGACCAGGAGTCTACCGTCAGCCTCAACCCTCGCCTCAGTCTCAGACCTGCCGACTGGAATACCATCGACCTGCGCTACAGCCGCACCTTCTACGGCAACAATTCTGTGCCCTTCCAAACCCTCTCCACCAGCCCTAAAGATGTGGATCGCATCAATGCCAACATCAGCTTCTTTACGCCCCGCGATCCCCTACCCGATGTGCCCCCAGGCTACATTGCCTTTGAAGATGACCTGCCCGGCGAGCTGCCGATAGCCCTGACCTTCCCCGACGATACCCCGGAGGATTTGGCAGCGATTGCCTCCCGCAACTTGCAGGAGCTGCAGGCAGAGGTGAAAAACCTGGTGCGCCTGGACACCAGCCTTGGCTACGACTTCATCACCCAGAAGTGGGATACCCTCAACGCCAACTTCACCTGGAGCACCGTCCCTGATCTGTTCAACATTCAGTTGCAGACGGCCTACGACCTGAACCAGGGACAGCTCCAACCCGTTCGTCTGGAGTATCGGGGACGCAGCAGCACCACATTTAACCGGGATCAACGCTCTGGCCTGGATGTGTATGAGCCGGGGATCAGCTATGCGCTGCAGGCGGTTTACGATCCCCGGTTGGGCCAGATCTCTACCTATGGTCTGGAGCTGGATGCCACCCTCGGCACGCGATGGCAAAATCACTGGCGGCTGCGCTTGGGCCTGACGGAAGAAGGGATCCGCCGCGTGGAAGTCCGCCGCGACCTGCGGGATTTTGAGCTGCGCCTGGCCTACGATCCGGTAGCCGAGTCGCTGCGCCTGGAAGGGATCCTGGTGGCTTTCCCCAGTCGCCCGGTGGGCCTCACCCAAGAGCGGGGAGATTTTCAACTGACCTCTCCCATCACCTCCCCTATCGGCACCTTTCTGCTCCGCGACGCCGAAGCGACCGGCTCGGATGGCCTCAGGCCCTGATCCCCGCTTCCCTGGGAAGGCTCCCTGTCCACTGTTGCGACGGGCTAGGTGATGACGTCTGGCTGCTGCCGACCGGTGCGGGCGCGAATTTGGGCAAGGTGATCGGCCAGTTGAATCTGTTCGGCCAAGGCCGCTTGGGGCTCCAGGCCATGTCGGGCCGGATCCGGCTCCAGCCGCTCCAAGTACACCCGCAGGGTGGCTCCGTGGGTGCCGGTTCCCGAAAGCCGGTAGATGATGCGGGATCCATCCTCAAAGCCAATGCGGATCCCTTGGTGGCTGGTGGTGCTGCCGTCCACGGGATCGGTGTAGCTGAAGTCGTCAGCGTAGGCCACCAGCTGGGATCCCAGGCGCTGGCCCACCCACCCGGGCAGGGAGCGTCGCAAGTCTTCCATCAGCGCCTCGGCCACCTCCACCGGCAGTCCCTCGTAGTCGTGACGGGAGTAGACGTTGCGCCCATAGGTGCGCCAGTGCTCTTCCACGATCTGCCGCACCGGCTGCCGTCGAACGGCCAAAATGTTCAGCCAAAACAGGACGGCCCAGAGCCCGTCTTTTTCTCGGATGTGGTGAGATCCGGTGCCGAAGCTCTCTTCCCCGCAGAGGGTGACCTTGCCGGCATCCAGCAGGTTGCCGAAGAATTTCCAGCCGGTGGGGGTCTCGTAGCAAGGGATCCCCAGCTTGGCCGCCACCCGATCCGCTGCCTGGCTGGTGGGCATGGAGCGGGCAATTCCCGCCAGACCTTCTCGGTAGCCGGGTACCAGGTGGGCATTGGCAGCCAAGACTGCCAAGCTGTCGCTGGGGGTCACGTAAAATTGGCGGCCCAGGATCAGATTGCGATCCCCATCCCCATCGGAAGCGGCCCCAAAGTCCGGCCCATCTTCCCGAAACAACAGTTCCACCAATGGGCGGGCATGCACCAGGTTAGGATCCGGGTGTCCGCCGCCAAAATCCGGCAGGGGCTGCCCGTTGAGCACACTGCCCTCTGGTGCTCCCAGGGATCCCTGGAAAATGGCGTGGGCATAGGGGCCGGTGACGGCGTGCATGGCGTCGAAGGCAATGCGGATCCCAGAGGCCAGGTAGTCGCGGATGGCCTCGAAATCAAACAGGCGCTGCATCAGGCCCAAGTAATCGGCCACCGGGTCGATGACGGACACCGTCAGGGACCCCAGCCGTTGCTCGCCCAAGCGATCCAGATCGACATCGGGAGCTTCCAGGATGCGGTACTCCCGGATCTGCTGGGTGCGGGCGTAAATGGCCTCGGTCACCTTCTCCGGGGCAGGGCCACCGTTGCCGATGTTGTACTTGATGCCGAAATCCCCCTGGGGGCCGCCGGGGTTGTGGCTGGCAGAGAAGATGATCCCCCCGTAGGCGCCGTACTTGCGGATGAGACAGGAAACCGCCGGCGTGGAGAGGATCCCTCCTTGGCCCACCAGGACTCGCCCGATGCCGTTGGCCGCCGCCATCTTGAGCAGGATCTGAATGGCCTCGCGGTTGTAGTAGCGGCCATCTCCCCCCACCACCAGGGTTTGGCCGGCGGATCCCTCCAGGACATCAAAAATGGATTGGACGAAGTTTTCCAGGTAGTGGGGCTGCTGAAACACCGATACCGGCTTGCGCAGGCCAGAAGTGCCGGGTCTTTGGCCGGGAAAGGGCGTCGTGGGAACGATGCGCAGGCTCATAGTCTGCCGGAAAAGCTGCTTGCTCCTCTACTATCTCATCGTTGGGCCTCTTGTTTGGGCTGAGTTGCATCGGCAGCGCAGACTTCTTTCCCTGCCCATCCATGTGTGGATTGGGTTGAGCGGACTGCATCATCTCCGCTGGTAGCCCTCCATCCTCAATCCCCTGGCTTAACCACCCACTCCACCGGGGTTTTGCTGGGATCCGGCAATTTCAACGAGAACAGCCCCGCCGCCAAGATTAAGAGGGTGGAAAACCAAAGACAGCCCTCCAATCCGTAGAACTGGAAGAGGATCCCAGAAGTTACCGTCCCCAACAGCCGCCCGCCGGAATTAGCCATGTAATAAAAGCCCACATTGAGGGCTACATCGTCATCCTCCGTGTAGGCCAGCACTAGGTAGGAATGCACTGCCGAATTGAAGGCAAAGACGATCCCGAACAGGATCAAGCCGCCGGTGATCACCAGCTCCGGTGCCAGCCCGGCCATGAAGGCTGTGGCAATGATCGCCGGCACCGCCGTCAGCACGAAGGTCCAAATCTGGATGGTGCGGGCCTTGGGAGCACGGCCAGGGCGACCCCCACCCAGCAGTTGCGGCGCTACAAACTGAATGAACCCATAGCCAATCACCCAGATGGCCATGTAACTGCCCACCTGCATAAAAGTCCAGCCCAGCTCGTCGTAGAGAAACACCGGCAGGGCCACCACAAACCACACATCCCGCGACCCAAACAGGAAAAAGCGAGCTGCCGAGAGGATGTTGATCTCTCTGCTCTTGGAAAACAGCCGCTTGAAGGGGATCTTGGCCTTGATTTTGCCCATGTCTGCAGGCAGCAGCGCCCCCGAACAGAAGATCAAAGCCAACGCCCCCGCCTGCACAAAGTTGGCCATGCGGAAGCCCATGGGATCCCCGTAGATTTCGGTGAAGATCTGCAGCAGGGCCGCTCCCACAAAGAACCCCACCCCCTTGAGGGCGTTTTTGGATCCCGTGAGCATAGCCACCCAACGAAACAGGCGGGATTCCGCTTCTTTGGGCACCACCAGGCGGATGGCGCTTTTGGAGCTCATCTTGGTGAGGTCTTTGGCGATCCCGGCCAGAGCTTGGGCCGTCATCACGTAGGCCACCTGGCCCCAGACCGGCCACTGCATGTTCAACACGCCCAGCATCACCAATCCCAAGATCTGGATGGCAATGCCGCCATAGAGGGTCAGCCGCAGGCCAAACAGGGATCCAATCCAGCCGCCCAGGAAGTTGGTAATCACCCCGAAGATCTCGTAGAAGAGAAACAGCATGGCAATTTGGATCGGGGTAAAGCCCAACTTGTGGAAGTGCAGCAGCACCAACATGCGGATGGCGCCATCGGTGATGGTGAACCCCCAATAGGCCGCTGTAACCAGGGCGTAGTTGCGAACCGCAGAGGCTTGAGCCGTCGAAACAGAAGTCATGGGCAGGTCTCCAAGGGAGATGTTTCTATAGACTGCGGGCCACTTTGCGGGCCAGTTCCGCCATGCGGTTGGCGTAGCCCCATTCGTTGTCGTACCAGGCCAGGATCTTCACCTGGGTACCATCCACCACCATCGTCGAGGGCGCATCCACAATGCTGGAACGGGGATCCCCTTTGAAATCCACCGAGACCAGGGGCAGCTCCTCGTAGCCGAGGATCCCCTTGAGTTCGCCCTCGGCTGCCGTTTTTAAAAGGTGATTAACCTCCTCCACAGTGGTGGGCCGCCTGACCTCAAACACGGCATCGGTTAGGGAAGCATTCAAGAGGGGCACGCGCACGGCAATGCCGTTCAACTTGCCGTTGAGTTCGGGGTAAATCAGACCAATGGCCGTGGCCGAGCCGGTGGTGGTGGGCACCAAAGACAGCAGAGCGGAGCGGGCCCGCCGCAGGTCTTTGTGGGGGGCATCCACCATGGTTTGGGTATTGGTGACGTCATGGATGGTGGTGATCACCCCGTGAACAATGCCGATTCCCTCGTGGATGACCTTCACCAAAGGAGCCAGGCAGTTGGTGGTGCAGGAAGCCGCCGTGAGCAAATGGTGCCGGGCCGGGTCGTACAGGTGATCGTTGACGCCCATAACAATGTTGAGGGCCTCTTCGTCCTTGACAGGGGCAGCCACAATCACCTTGCGCACCCCCGCTTTGAAGTAGGCATCCAGCTCCGCTGCCTTGACAAATTTGCCCGAGCATTCCAGCACTAGCTCGATCCCCAACTCTGCCCAGGGCACTTCACCAGGAGACTTGTGTTCGCTAAAGGTGAGGGTTTTCTCTTGGATGCGCAGCCGGTTATCGGATCCCTCAATGTCGATAGCCCAGCGGCCCTGCACCGAGTCAAACTTCAACAGGTGGGCCGCCGTCGCCGCTCCCCCTTTGATCTCGTTGATGTGGGCGAATTCCAGCTCTTCCCAGCCCCAAGCAGCCCGCAACACCAGCCGTCCGATGCGGCCAAAACCGTTGATGCCCACCCGCACTGCCATAGCATTAACCCTAGACTTGTCCAGAAGGGATCCGCCTTTTTCGGGGCAAATCCCGCCTCGACTCTATCAGAACGCCCCACTCATTTCAAGACAAGTTGATGGGTAGGGGCGGAGGAGACTGGCCGATTGAGGTCGGTTCACGGTTGGCCTTGGGAAATGTTGCCGAATGTCCTGAAATCCAAAAGGGATCCGCTGAGGCAGCCCCAATCGACAACAGGGCCTATCCTGTAGCCGATTTGCAGTCCAGATCCACACCTCTGGGCAACAATTCGCCCAACCCGGCAACCGGTGGCGTGACATACTCCCATCGCTGACCCTACGGGTACAGCGTGGGCTTCTCGCTTCATCGGGGAGCCTACGCAAGAACCCTCCACGAGCAGACACGGAATGCCCTACCGCGTAGTTGCACCAGATTCCGGCAAAAGCCGTTTTGTGCAAGTACTCCCACCATACACCATGTGGGGGTATCTGTATCCCGACACTGACTCTACGAGTACAGTGCGGGGCTTAGCTACCCCCACACCCCGACAAGCTAAGCTGGGAAAAGTTGTGCTTTTCTGGATGTGCCCCCGCCGCCTCAGCCTTCTGTGCAGGATGACTTTCCTCCCTTACCCCCCCCACCTCCCCGTTCTCCGGCTTTGAGGGTGGTGGAAACGGCTTTTTTGGCCAGTACCGCGGCCTTGATCTGGATCCTGAGCTACACGCCGCTGGCCCCCTTTATACGTCTGTTTTTCCCCATTCCGGTGGCGCTGGCGGTGATGCGCTGGGATCCCCGCACAGGGGCAATGGCCCTGGTGGTCTCCGGCCTGTTGCTGACGGTGCTGATAGGGCCCACGCGCAGCATTCTCTATGTCATTCCCTATGGTCTGCTGGGCTATTGGTGTGCCCGCCTGTGGCAGCAGCGTCTTTCCTGGTACGTCTCGGTGGTGAGCGGGGCTGTGCTCAGCGCCCTGGGCTTGATCTTTCAGTTGGTGCTTTCCTCCCTACTGGTGGGGGAAAACCTCTGGATCTACGTAACCATTCAACTTACCGGCCTAACCAACTGGCTCCTGGATGTGTCCCTCAGCCGATGGGGCGTCTACTGGGTGGCAGAACCCTGGATGGTTCAGGTGGTGGTGGTGGGATTTATTGCCTTCAATTCCCTCATCTACGTATTCACGGTGCATTTGGTGGCCGCCCTGGTGATGGAGCACTTTCGTTGCCCGCTGCCACCCCCGCCGAAGTGGGTACAGTTTTTGCTGGATTAGCAGCCCCTGTGAGTTGTACAAGAGCAGAGCAAGCTGCTCTACAAATGAGTTCTTGACAAATCTTGACAAATGAGTTCTTGGCAAAAGTCCCACCCTATTGCCATGCAACGCTACAGGAATGCAAGAACTGGAAGGTTCTCTGCTAGGATCGCGGTAGCGGGACGGAGTCCTTTCGCGTTAGCGGGACGGAGTCTCGTTGGGATCCTGGTGGCAACAAGATATCAAGATTTAAGACTGCGATTATGGCTTCCCGCAAGAATCAACTGGCTATTGACAATGACGAGCTGATGCGTCGGGTAGAGGCTCTGATCAACGCTTCCAAAAATCGCTATCGCATCACGGTACAGGTGGCCAACCGCGCCAAGCGCCGCCGCTACGAGGATCCGGATGATATAGAAGATGGCTGGATGAAGCCGATCCGCCGCGCTGTCATCGAAATGTCGGATGAACTGACTGAGCCGGAAATCATCGGCGATGAGTAGTCACTAGACTTGCGGCCTGCTGGCGCGACCGCCCTGTTGAAACTGCTAGCCGGCTGAGCGGCTAAGGGTAGAAGCTTTCGGCAGCCGCCTATTTTGTCAATTTGTCAAGTCGTTTGCAACGGGATCCCTTTCCCGCAGGCGAGCCTCGAGCCGCGATTCCATTAGGTGCAGCAGGCGGTGGGTCTCCTCTGGGCTGAGACCCTGGATGCGCATCTCCAAGGGGCTGTGGAACCAGAGGGTCTGCTGTGGGAAAGGAATCTGGATCCCTGCTTGGTCGAAGGCGTGTTTGAGGCGACGGCGGTATTCCCGCGCCACCCTCCACTGCTGCAGGGGCTGCACCTTGATCCAAATGCGCAACGTGATCCCCCGCTCCCCCAGATCATCGACACCGTGCATTTCGGGGGGCTCGAGGATTTTTTCCCGCCAAGCTGGCTCCCGGTACATCTGCAGAGCCACCTGCTCGGTGATGCGTATCGCCTGTTCCAGGTCATTTTCATAGGCAATCATGATCCCCAGATCCACCCGTGACCAGCCGTTGGAGAGGTTCTCCACCACCCGGATGGCACTGTTGGGAATGGAGATCAAGCTGCCTTCGGTGTTGCGCAACTGGGTTAGCCGCAGATCCATGTGTTCCACAAGGCCGCCCCGCCCGTCCACCACGATCACATCCCCTTCGGCAAATTGATCTTCAATTAAAATCAACAGCCCATTGATCACATCTTTAATCAGATCCTGAGCAGCAAAGGAAATCCCCAGCCCAATAAAGCCCAGGCTGGCCACCAAGGGGCCGATGTCGACCCCCACTGAGGCCAGTCCGGCCAGGGATCCAAGCAAAACCAGGGTAGTGGCTGCAACTCCTTTAGAGACGCTGGCAAAGGTGCTGAGGCGTTTGCTGAGGCGATAGGTGGGGGCATTTTGCTCTTGGCGCAGGGCAGCAAAGAGGTTATCCAGCACTAGTCCACTCAGCCAGACACTGCCATAGGTGGCCAGACCCACCCCTGTCAACCGCAACAGAGGGCCGCGCAGCGAAACCAGGAAAAACGTTTGCAGGGGTCGCGTTTGTGGGAAAAGGCCCAAGCTCACCCCAACTCCGCCCACCCACAGGCCAATTTGCACCAGGCGCAGCAGGCGAATTTGCAGCTCTAAATAGGATTCCTGCCGTTTGCGTCCGGCCTGTTGTTCGACCAAGACGGGATCCACGCCCGGCTGCTCTTCCCCCGCTAGGCGCTCCTGAATCTCTGCTTGGATGGCCTGGTATTCCGTCTGCAGGGCATCGCGTTTTTGCTGCAGCCGTCGCCGTTTTCGCTGGCAGAGCTGGCTCAGGCTCCCTACCACAGCCAGGATGCCGAGGGCAATCACCGCTTGGCGGCGCAAAAATTGAGGCTGCCGCTCCCGTTGCGAAGTGCGCAGCGCTTCCTCAACAATGCCGGCTACCTGCTCAGCCCAGTCCATGGGTTGGGCGCCCTGGAATTGAGCATCGAGGGAGGTGATGGTTAGCAAATGTCGCCCATTCACCCGGATAACAGGCTGGTTGGTCTGGCCGTCCAGGGTGACTTCAACCTGCAGCGCCTCTGGATCGAATCCGGCGCTGGCCAACTGGTGCAGGGTTTGTTCAATGGAGCGCACCCGCTGCGACACCGGAGGCAGGCTGCCGGGATCCCCCTGCGGTGCGGTAACCACGAACAAACGCCGCCCATCCAGCGTCACGGCCTCCGCCTGGATAGAAGAGGTGGGGAGGCTAAGCGCTTGCCGCAGCTCTTCTAGGGCATCCAAACGGTTGAGCAAAGGCAGGTTGGGGGCGGTGCCGTTGTTTTCAGCAGTTTCCTGCCCCCATGCGGGCCCGCTTATGGGGGATAGGGCAAGAGATGCACTGAAAAGGAGAGGCCAAAACAGGGATCCCGTTTTCCCCGGCTCCGGCTTGTCTACCGATCGCAGTTTGTGCAGCATGAGCCGTTCGCGTCAGCGGTGCGAAGCACTTGAACAACCTCACTCCAGAAAGAAGAAGGCAATCCCAAGGATGGCGTAGGTGGCCAAGAGCAGTAGCCCTTCCAGCCAGTTGGATCGCCCATCGCTGCTAACGGAATTGATCAGCAGCACCGAGACTGCAATGGCCACCAACTCCACCATGCCGAAGTTAAAGTTCATGGGCTGATGCAGCACATCCCCGGCCAGCACCAGCAGGGGTGCCACAAACAGGGCAATCTGCATCGTCGAGCCCAGCGCCACCGAGAAGGAGAGATCCATCTTGTCTTTCATGGCCACCGTGATCGCCGTCGCATGCTCTGCCGCGTTGCCGATGATCGGCAACAAAATCACCCCCATAAACAGCGGCGTCATGTGAAAGTGTTCCAGCGTATCCTCTAGAGTGCTCACCAACAGTTCCGACTCCAGCGCCACCAACACCGTCAACCCCAAGAGGGCCAGCACCCAAAACCCCAAACCGGCTCCCTCGGGCGGAGCCGTCAACACCTGGGGAATGGATCCCTCCGCCTGCAAAACCGGATTGAGGGCCAGGCGACTGGCCGCCTCATCTTCTGCGGCTTCCGCTTCGTGAAGGGTGTAGAGGTAGCTGTGGGTTTTGAGGGAAAACAGCAAAGTAAGACCGTAAACCCCGATCAGCACCAGGGCTACCGCCGTGGATAGCTCTTGGATGGAGATCTCCCCCAAGTTGGCATCGGCATAGGTGACCACGCTGGGCAAGATCAAGGCCACCACCGCCAGGTTCATCACCGAGGCATTCATGCGGGCCACCTCGGGTCGAAAGCTCTGCTCCCGAAACTTGATCCCGCCCAAAAACATGGCCAAGCCGGCCACCAGGAGTAGGTTACTGATGATCGCGCCGGTGATGGAGGCTTTTACCACATCCACCAGCCCCGCCCGCAGTGCCACCAAGCCGATGATTAACTCCGCCGCATTGCCAAAGGTGGCGTTGATCAGCCCCCCGACTGTCGGCCCTGTCAAGGCTGCAATCTCTTCCGTGGCCTGACCCATAAACTTTGCCAAGGCCACCACCGCCAAAGCCGCACAGAGGAAGACCAGGTTGGGATCCCAGCCCCGGAAGTGCCCCACCCAAGATAGGGGAACCCCCAACAGCAGCAGGAACATTATGCTGTTCAGACCTCTCTGCCAACCTGATGCAGAGCGATCCGGCGAAACCAAAGGATTTGCGTTAGCCAGGGTCATGGTTCACAAGGGGAGAAAAGGTAGCGACGATGGAGGCTGTTTGGGTTTCGGGGAGCCAGATCCCCCATGGCCAGGAGTGACCATCTCCAAGAGTCTAACGGCTGCGAGGGGAGGTTGGATAGGTGCTGCTGGCTAGAGGGAGATAACCCGGTTGCGCTGCAACTGCCGGGCGATCTCGGCTCCCAGGTGATCGACCAGACGCTGGGGATCGGTGATTTTCAAAAAACTGCTGTCTTCCACCTCAAAGGGGAAGGATCCCTCGATGCCGTCGCGGGGGAGTTGTACCAGCAGCAATTGTTCGGGGCGCTTCGATTGCAGGGCATAGCCCAACTCCAGACAGACCTGAGGGCTGGGTAGGGGACGCCCCCGGCCATTCACCTGCACAGGGGTTACATCGGCCACCACCAGCAGCGCGTGCTTGAGCTTGCGAATCAAGGCCGCATCGATGAGCGGGGTCTCAGCCTCAGCGGGAAGGGATCCCTGCAGCTGCAGGGGCACGACCGGTCTGTGGTCGCGATTGAGAGCCTCCACCACGGCTTGCAATGCCCGGTACAGAGTGGCGCTGGAGTTGGGGTAATCCGATTGGCCGCAGAAGTAGATGACGGGCTCGGTCATGTTCAGAGTGGCCCGCTTATTAAAGTAGATCTCGCGGCTAATTAAATCGAGGTTGGAGATGCTGTAGGCACCGCTGCCCTCGATGTAAAACTCCACCAGCTCTCCTTCCAGGTAGCGCTGCCACCACAGGGAAGCCTTCACCTGCTCCACATCGTCGAGAAAGTCGGCCCGCATCGCCGTCTTCAAGAGGCCGGTACGGCTCAGGCGCAGGTCGGGGGCCCTCTGTTGGACTTGGGAAGCAGACAACACCGAATCCAAATACCAGGCTTTCAGGACGATGATCGCCATGGGATCCCTCTGCGCTTAGCCTCAAAGGTACCTGATCTTTGGCAAGATCGTTAGTCTTGGTGTCGAAGTCAGCCCAACTCCAAGTGCCGGGCCAGATCCAGCAGCCGGTGGGCCAGGGTTGACTTGGTCGCCAATGGGATCCGTTCTGGGTTTCCCTGCTGGGGGATCCAATAGCCTTGGTTGTGGCTGCTGCCAAAGCCGCTATCCGGTTGGTCGATGGGGTTGGCCACAATAGCATCCAGGCCCTTCTGGCGGAGCTTCTCTCTGGCCGGTGGCAAGGGATCCCCACTTTGGGCGGCAAAGCCGATGAGGCGTTGGCCAGGGCGTTTGTGGCGGGCCAGAGCTGCCAGCAGGTCAGGGATCGGCTCCAACGGCAACATCTGGGGTAGATCGGCTTTGGGCAGCTTCCCCGCGTAAACCTGAGAGGGGCGCACATCCCCCACAGCAGCAGCCATCCACAAGAGATCCGCCTGGGGAAATTCCGCCTGCAAAGCCGCCTCCAGTTGGGCTGCCGTTTCCACCGGAATGGCCCGAATGGCGAAGGGCGCTGGATCAAAAGGGATCCCCAACGGCCCATGAACCAGCGTCACCGTCGCTCCTCGGCAGGCCGCCGCCACCGCCAATGCCACGCCCATCCGACCACTGGCCGGATTGCCGATAAAACGCACCGCGTCGATGGGCTCCCGTGTCCCCCCCGCCGTCACCAACACCCGCTTGCCTTGCCAATCTTTTTTCCCCGCTGTCCAGAGCAAAGCCCGCACATACTCCTGCAGGGCCTCCGGCTCCAACATGCGCCCTTCCCCCACCGCATCACAGGCCAAGCGGCCACTGGCCGTCGGTAAGGCCCAAAAACGGGGATCCTGCTGCAGCCGCTGCCAATTCTCGGCTACCTTCTCTGCCTTCCACATCTGCGTATTCATAGCCGGTGCCACCGCCACCGGACACTGGGAAGCCAGGATCACATTGGTGAGCAAATTATCCGCCAGCCCATGAGCCAACTTGCCCAAGGTGTTGGCCGACAAGGGCGCAATGAGGAGAGTCTCCGCCCATTCCCCCAACTCGATGTGCAGCGGTCGTCCTCGTGTTGCCTGCCAAAAGGCGGCATCGGTGAAAGCCGGTTGGCGAGACAAGGTGGCAAAAGCCAAAGGAGAAATAAAATGTTCCGCAGCTTTTGTCAAAACCACCTTGAGCTCTGCTCCCTGCTGCGCCAGAGCAGACACCAAAGCTGCCGTTTTGTAGGCAGCAATCCCCCCACTCACCCCAATGAGGAGACGCCGCCCTGACCAAAAGGGATCCATATCGAGTGACACGCAAACAGCCTTGTTTCCAGTTTCGCTGGTTTTGCTCAATTCCGGCGGCGAAGCGGGGATCCCTCGCCCAAAGATACTTTTGACCCTGTCGAGAATAGGGCCTGAGGATCTGTCATTACCCAATTTCAGCCAAAGTCTCCCCCACAGGTTCTGGCCTTTAGAGGGAATTCCCCACTGCTGTTTTGCGCAACCACCCCTCAGATCCCATTGCGGTCGCTGACTTATTCCCTGTAATAAGAAGGAATTGGATCAAACTCTGTTGCAATCCCTGTTTGTTTCTGGCTACACTAACAGTTGTCCCTAAAACCATCTCGATATGGCTACAACCAGTAAACCAAAACCACTCACTGGCCAAGAGCTCCTCGACAAGGTAACTTCAATGGGAAATGCGGATCGCAAGGAAAAAGCTCGCGCCTGTGGTTATGTCACCTATACCAAGAATGGTCAGGAGCGAGTGAATCTGATGCAGTTTAACAACGCCCTGTTGAAGGCCGTTGGCGTGGATCTCGGCGCTAGTGACGAAAATGGATCCCGTGGCCGCGCTCCTACCTTCCGGGTTTCGGTTCATAAGAATGGCAACCTCCTGATTGGAGCTGCCTACACCAAGAAGATGGGCCTCAAGCCCGGAGATGAGTTCGAGATCAAGCTGGGCCACCATAACATCAAGCTGGAGCGGGTCAACTGATTTGCTGTCTCCCTGGATGCTTTTCCCTGCTGGTGAGTTCATCTCAGCTTGGGTAAAGCCTTTGGTATTCCTTTCGGCCTCTAGGGGCTTGGGAGCAGCGACCTCTTCCCTTCGCTCCGGTGCTCATTGTCTTTCTACTTTTCAGAACAAGGGATCCTCATGATCCGCTGGGGATCCCTGGCAGTTTGTACCTCATCAATGGCTGAAGTGTGGGTAAGTTCGCTATTCTGACAACAGTTAAATTGGGTCTGCGGCAATGAACACTCCGACCGTACAAAATGTCTTTCGCCATTGGCGGCGGTGGCGAACTTGGGCGGGGCTGTTGTTGTTGGCAGCAGCGTTCTTTGTCATCGAGTCTCATCGGCAAGTTTGGCCTCAGTCGAATGCTTCTCAAAGTCAGGCATTTTTGGAGTGGGTGTCTTCCCAGCCTACCCCCGAACAGCAGGATGTTTTTGTGGATGGAGTCATTCGGCTGCAATTCAATCGGCCACTGGATCCCAATCTACAACGTCTGGCGGTTCAGTTGGATCCGCCGGCAGCGGTTATTTTTGATGTGCAGGGAGACGAGTTGTTGCTTAAGCCTCGGGATCCTTTGCGCTTTAGCACCCGTTACACCCTCACGCTTTCTCCCCAAGAGGGGCTGCCCCTCGAGCAGGCCATTCAGCTGAGTTTTCGCACCGAACCGCAATTTATCTACGAACGGGATGTCAAACCGCTGCTAGAAGCCAGTTGTGTGGGTTGCCATCAGCCGGCAGGACGGCAGCGCACCCAGTTGCTGGACAGTTATGAGGCCACGATGGCCTATGTCAGGCCCGGGGATCCCAATAGCGAGTTGATCAATCCCCGGTGGACGAGCCGCCACGCCTACATCCTCAACGCCGTTAACCCCAACCGCCCCCAAGCTCGCGGCGGATCCCCTGAGATTGCTTACATTCAGGCCCGCGGGCTGCCCCTGTCCCGTCTGGGCTTTTGGACGCCGGAGGAAGTGGAGATCGTCCGCACCTGGATTGTGCAGGATGGCGCCCCCCGCACCAGCGCCCGCTTACAGATGGGCAACTGAATAAGGCATCTGGAACCCAACCCCCACTGCCATGACCCCTCCTCAACCTTTGGCCACCGTGATTCAGGGATCCCTGAGTCGAGGGCTGGAAGCTCGCCTCAATCCCGGTGTCTCGGTAGAAGACTTGCGGGTGGGCAAATTCGTGGTGATCCAGGGGCAGCGCAACCGCTTCTTTGGCCTGCTTACTGACGTTACCCTAGAAACCAGCAACCCCCAAATTCTGGTCAATCCCCCCCGCCCGGAAGAGACCTTGCTGCAGGAGGTGCTGGCAGGTACCGGCACCTACGGCATTATTGCCCTCACCCCGATGCTGATGTTGGTGCCGCGGCAAACGGAAGGGGAAAGGCTGTATCCCCTGGTCAATCCCGAACGGCCAGAAGCGTTGGCAGCTCCCCTCGGCCAAGAACCCCCTTCCGCTGGCGCCATGGAGCTGCTGCCCGTGAAAACAGTGCCCGCCCATTTTTCGCAAGTGTATGAGGCACGGGAACTGGACTTTCGCACCGTTTTCGGCTGGGAAGACGACCCGGAGCGGCGCAACTTTGCTATCGGCCAGCCCCTCGACATGGCTGTGCCCATCTGTTTGGACTTGGATCGCTGGGTGGAGCGCAGCAACGGCATTTTCGGCAAATCGGGCACCGGCAAGTCCTTTCTAGCCCGCCTGATCCTGGCCGGCATCATCCGCAAACGGGCAGCGGTGAACTTGATCTTTGACATGCACTCCGAGTACGGCTGGGAGGCGGCCAGCGAAGACAAACACGCCAGCACCGTCAAGGGCTTGCGGCAGCTCTTTCCCGGTCAGGTACAGATCTATACCCTGGATCCCGATTCCACCCGGCGGCGAGGGGTGCGGGATGCGCAGGAGCTCTTCATCGCCTACAACCAGATCGAGGTGGAGGATCTGGCCCTGTTGGCAGAGGAGCTGAACCTATCGGAAGCCAGCCTGGAAAACGCCATTATCCTGCGCAACGAGTTTGGCCGCGACTGGATCAGCCGCCTCTTGAGCCTTTCCAACACCGAGATTCAAGAGTTTTGCGAACAGAAAATGGGCAACAAAGCCTCGATGATGGCCCTGCAGCGCAAGCTCACCCGCCTTGACAACCTCAAGTACATCCGCAGCACCCTGCCCCACAACTACATCGGCCAGATTTTGGATGCCCTCAGCCGCGGCATTCACGTGGTTATCGAGTTTGGATCCCAGTCCAACCTGCTCTCCTACATGTTGGCTGCCAACGTCATCACCCGCCGCATTCACCAGGCCTACGTGCACCAGACGGAGCGGTACTTGCAATCCAAAAATCCCCTCGACAAGCCCCGTCAACTATGCATCACCATTGAGGAGGCCCATCGCTTTTTGAATCCGCGGGCAGCCAAGCAGACCATTTTCGGCACCATTGCCCGCGAGATGCGCAAGTACTTTGTCACGCTGCTGGTGGTGGATCAACGCCCTTCCCGCATCGATAGCGAAGTGATGTCGCAGTTGGGCACTCGCATTACGGCACTCCTCAACGACGACCAAGATATCGAGGCGGTGTTCACAGGGGTGGCGGGCAGCCAGAACTTGAAAACGGTGCTGGCCAAGTTGGACTCCAAACAGCAAGCCCTAATTCTGGGCCATGCCGTGCCCATGCCGGTGGTGGTGCAAACCCGCCCCTACGACCAGCGGTTCTACGCCGAAATTGCCGATCCTGACTGGTCTCAGGCTGAGGATGCGGAGGTGCTCCTGGCCGCTCAGAAGGCCAAGGAGGAGCTGGGACTGTAGGGAGAGCTCCCCCAAAGTCCCGTCATCAAGCACAGCAGCAAGCACCGCAGGGGGGGGAAGGCCATCATCCCTCTCAGGATCCACCGCCGCATAACCACTACGGGCCAGTAGGAGTTGGAGAAAGTGCGGGTGAGCAGATCCGTGAAGAGCAGCACCACCCAGTTTTCCCAGCGGCGACGGCGACCGTAGCGGCGCAGGACTTTGACATCTCCCAGATCCTCATGCCGTCTCCAGGCGTCTAGGAGCACCTGGGCCAGGGCAGCGGCGTCGCGGATGCCGAGGTTGAGCCCTTGGCCAGCCACCGGATGGCAGTGGTGGGCGGCATCTCCCACCAAGGCAAGACGATGCTGATAGTAGCGGCGGCTTTGCCGTAGGCGAGCCGGGAAAACCTGGGGCCGGTTCAGCAAAGTGAGCTGGCCGCTCTGACCGCCGTAGTAGCGCTGCATCTCGGCCAAGAAGTCGGCCTGAGGAAGGGCCAGGGTGGCTTTGGCCTGCTCGTGGGGCATGATCCAGACCACCTGACAGCGGTTGCCGGGCAGGGGCAAGATGGCGAAGGGGCCGGCAGGCCAGAAGCGCTCGTAGGCAATGTTTTGGTGGTCTTGGGAAGGGGCCACCAAGGCGGTGATGCAGGACTGCCAATAGTCCCAGCCGTCGCTAGGGATCCCTGCCCACTGCCGCACCTGGGAGCGCAGGCCGTCGGCGGCGACCACCAGGGAGGCCCGCAGTTGGCGACGCCCCTGGGCCGTTTCCAGCTCTACCTCGGCTGCAGCCTTCCCATAGGTTACGCTCTCCACCTTGGCTTCGTAGTAGCAGCTAATTTTGGGATCGGCAGCCACCTGCTCCTGGAGCGCCTGCTGCAGCCAGGCATGCTCGCCACAGTAGAAAACTGCCGCTTCCCCCACATCCTCCGGTCTAAACGTCACCCGCTGGGGAGCGTTGGCGTCGGTTAAAATCACCTGAGCAAAGGGCGTAATGTGGGGAGCCAGCGCCTCCCACACCCCGACGGCCCGGAAGATGCGGATTGACAGCGGCGAAAGGGCATAGGCCAGGGGGCGCTGTTTGACTGCCTCAGCCGACTGGGCCTCAATGAGGGCCAACCGCAGGCCGGATCCCCGCAGGGCACAAGCTAGGGTTAAGCCCGCGATGCCTCCGCCGACGATAATCACGTCGTAGAGGGCTGCCAAAGTATCCGGAGTGGGAGCAAGAGTTGTCATCTCTCTTATTCTCCTATTGGCTGCTGTGGGCAACCACTTCTGTGCGGGTGGAGTCTGCCGACGTGGCGGCTCGCACGGCCCTGAACATGCCAAAGCGGCAGAGGCCGGTGCCGAAGGCCAGGCGCATGAGCAAGAAAGTGGGCACCTCCCGTAGCGACTTAATCAGGCCCACCAAGCCAAACTTCAGCAACCCTTCGGGACGGACAATGCCCTGCCAGATGGAATCCAGCCAAGAGGGAAGGGTCTCCTGAGTCCAGTCGGCGGTTTCTACCCGTCCCGCCACCAGGCCAGTAGCCTCCAACTGCTCGGCAAAGCCTTCGATGCTGGAGAAGGAAGGGTGTGACCATTGATCCAACAGTTGCCGCATCACCAGCCGCTCCCAAAAGTTCAGGGGCTTTTGCCGGTCGTCCCGCTGGTTCCAGTCCGCCACCACCAGGATTCCCCCTGGCTTCAACACCCGCAGCATCTCTTGGGCATAGCGGGCCTTGTCCGGCATGTGAGGCCCTGCCTCAATGGACCACACCACATCGAAGCTGGCATCGGGGAAGGGCAGGTCGAGGGCATCTGCCACCTGAAACTGGACAGGCAGATCAGGGGGGGTGAGCTCCTGGGCCCGCTTCACCTGCTGAGGACTGATGGTGATACCGGTTACAACAAAGCCGTAGTCGCGGGCCAAGATGCGGCAGCTCCCACCAATGCCGCAGCCCACATCCAACACGGTCGTCCCTGCAGGCAGTCGATCCAACCCCCCCCAGCGCACCATCTCGTGGACAAAGTCGTGCTTGGCCTGCAGAAAATTTTTTCGTTGGGGAGGAGAGCCGTAGTGGCCTAGGTGAATGTGTTCGCCCCAGTAAAACTCTAGGATCCCATCCCGAGTCCACTCGTCGTAAGACTTGGCCACAGAGGCGGGAGACTCGTATTTGCGAGCAGTCAACAGATAGGCTGCCAAGCCCACGGCCAGCAGCACAGCTATGCCCAAAGCCCAAAAGATTGGATTCATCGGATCAACCATGAAGTTTCTATAAAGTCCCTCTGCGTGGTGGCGATCATTGTCAGTTGGATGGCGGAGCCACAGGCAGAGTGCTTTCCGGTGTGGGGTCTGCCAATCCAGCCCAGCAAAGGCGCAATCCCATCTTGCCCCATCTGCTGGCTCAAGATGGAGTCTGGGGCAAAGGACGGCTGGGCGAGATTTTCCAGCACGATTCCAGCATCCGTTGGGGGCGCTGCCATCACCTGCTGGATGGGGTGTTCCAGGGGTGGCAACCTCAACAGCAGCGGCTGCTCCTTCACAAAAGGTTGGCGGCGTAGCGAGCAGCTCCCCTCAGCCCCACCTGCGCATTCACCACCACCTGCACCGACAGTTGCTCCAGAAGAGGACGCATCCGCCCCTTATCCAAAAACGAGGACAAAAACTCCCCTTGATGCAGTAGGCGCAAGAGCTTGGGCGCGATCCCCCCAGCGATGAACAGGCCCCCGCGCGGCAATAGGTGTAGGGCAAAGTTCCCGACTGCAGCCCCGTACAGGCTGATGAAAAGCCGCAGACACTCCACCGCCAGGGGATCCCGTGCTTCCATGGCAGCATTGGCAATTTGGGCTGCCGGGTCAATATGCTTAGCTCCCTTTTCCCAAGCCTCAATTTGGGCCAGCAGCTGTTCTTCTCCTGAGCCCCACTGGCTATCCCGCAAAAATTGATAAATGGCAACGATCCCCTGCCCTGAGACCACCCGCTCGGTGGAGACACGTCCGTGCCGTTTTTGCAAATACCTCAAGAGCTCCCACTCCAGAGGGGTGCGCGGGGAAAAGTCCACGTGACCGCCCTCGCTGGCATGAACTTGGTAACCCCCTTCTCCCCAGGTAAGGTAAGCCTGCCCCAAACCCGTGCCTGCTCCCATCACGCCAATCGGAGCCCGCGGTTGACGCTCACCCACTTGCAAGGTGTCCAGATCCTGGTCGCCGAGGGCAAGCACGCCATACCCCACAGCGCTGAAGTCGTTGATCAAGGCTACGCGCGGGATCCCCAGCTCTGCGGCCAATTGGCTCGACTGCAGATCCCAGGGCAAGTTGGTCACTTTGGCAGTCTGTCCCTCAGACCCTGAGCCCCTTGTTTCCATGACGGGGCCGGCCACTGCAAAACAGGCGGCAGCAGGCTGTGGATCTCGCCCCAGCTCCCGCCGAGCCTGGGCCAGAAACTCTCCCACCATCGGGGCAAGGTTGGCGTAATCTTGGCTGGCATAGCGGCAGTGGTAAAGGCTGTGCTCGGGATCCTCGGCATTGACAAGGCTGAGGCTGGTTTTGGTGCCCCCGATGTCTCCTGCCAACAACAAGTCCATACAGTTTCCTCCGGCCAGCACCTCCTTCCCACCCTGACATCTCTGGAGAGAGAATGCCAGGCCCCCAAGGCTTCCCCGCTCCTGCTGGGGAGAAGAGGGAAGGGCAAAGAAGGTGCTATGTTAACTGATGTAAAGGTTTTTAATATTGCATTTTGTCTTCTACACCTTTTTTACCCCCTCTCCAAGATGAGCCTCTGCTGTCCTCTGAGCGTTTGGCCGGGCTGGATCCCCGCCCTCTCTCGGCTCAAAGGCGTTTTCGATCCCACCATGCCATTGGGGGAGTGGCAGCTCTGCTCGTGAGTCTGCCCGTTTTTGTGCAAGCGCCCCTGGTGCGGTATGCCCCTTGGGTCAGCTTGGTGATGTCTTTGGGCTGGCTGGGCCTTAGCTTGCATCTCTACTCCCAGCCCCGTACCCGCCTGTGGGGAGATTTGCTGTACGGCTTTACCCTGACTTGGCTGGCAGGATCCCTGTATTGGGGATGGCTGCGCTTTGAGCCTCTTTGGCACATGCCCATGGAAGCCTTGGGGATCCCGATTGTCTGGTGGGGGACACGGCGACGGTTTGCCCGCATCGGTACCTGGTTTTATCTCGGCTCCCTGTGGGGTACGGCGGTTACAGATCTCTACATTCACTCGGTGGGGCTGCTGCCTGAGTGGCGGCAGGCGATGCAGTTTGACCGGTTGGAGCAGGCGGTTGTCCCTTTTAGGGCGGCCCTCGACAAAATGGCTACCCCCTGGGGCCTGGGTTGGGGCATCGGCTTGGGCCTTCTGTTGCTGGGTGTTGGATTGTGGAGAGTCCAGGGATCCCGCCGCTTGCACCATTGGGCATTTGCGGGAGCAGTGCTGAATACCCTGTTGGTGGATGGGCTATTTGGCTGGGGGGCAGCTCTGCTGCGGTGAGCTGGGACATCCCCATACCTCTGCTTCAGGTGGGAGTAGAAGTATTGGTAGGGCTGGGAGCTCCATCGGACTCCGTCCTGCCAACGTCGGCGGCAGCAGGTGCAGTTGCCGGCAGTGTAGGTTCTGGCCCGGCAGGAGGCAACTCCGGTGCCGGTGCGGGCTGAGGCAGAAAGTCGATGACCTCCCAAGTCTTGGAATCCGGTGAGCTGTAGGCCAGCAGCCACCGTTCGGGCACGGTTTTGACGCGGTCGGGCGAGCGTTGTGTAGCAACAGTTTGTGCCTTTTGGTGGGCCAGGGTGAGCTGGAAGGGATCCCCTTTGCGGCGATAGGGGCGGCGGGATCCCGGCGGCTGCACGCTCAGGGTGTAGGTGCCGCTGAGGTGATGGCCTTCCAGGGTTTCTCCTGAGGCCAACAGCAAGGGTTCACGGCGATCCTGGCGGATTTTCACATCCTGCAATTGCAGGCGGGCTGCTAGCTGGTCACTGCCCACCAAGGATCCCACCGGCCCGGACACATGAGCGATCTGATAGGCGAGGGCCTGCTGCACAATCGGCTTTGGCGGTCTAGGGCCGCAGCCGGCCAGCAGCCCCACCAGCACAATAGCCACAAGGCTAATCGTGCCCCGCAGAACCGATCCCTGGCCCCTCCACCCCGACTTCGGCATCGCTTCTCCTGGGGCCATCAGATGGTGACTAGGGTGGGGTGTTGCTTCAAGTATTCCGTATTCACACCGGACTCGCGGGTGAGAGCCACAAGGCCGGTACGGGCGATCTCACGGATGCCAAAGCTGGTCAACATCTTGATGATGGCCACCATTTTGCCGGGATCCCCGGTTACCTCGAGAGTCAAAGACTCCTCCGCCACATCCACAATCCGGGCGCGAAACATTTGGGCCACATCCATAATGGCGGAGCGGGTATCGGGGCTGGCATTGACCTTGACCAGCATCAGCTCCCGTTCCACGCAGGGAACATGGGTGATATCGGTAACTTTCAGCACGTCGATGAGCTTGTAGAGCTGCTTCGTCATCTGCTCCACATCGTGTTCATCTCCCTGCACCACCATGGTGATGCGAGAGATCCCCGGTCGTTCGGTGGGGCCAACGGTGAGGCTGTCGATGTTGAAGCCGCGACGGGCAAACATCCCCGCAATGCGGGTTAAAACGCCAGGCTGATCCTGCACGAGGGCGCTGAGGGTGTGTTTCACGGCAACCAGAGGATAGAGAAAAAGCTGAGAAGAGGTTGGGGAAGCACCTGGGAATAACAATACCCTGAGGAAATTTTACGCCAACTTTGCCGGAATGTTTTTCGCATTGCTCCGGTCGGAGCACAGCTGCAGAGCCGGCGCCCTAGAGAAAGACAGCGCAGCCGTTAACTCTCCAAAGACCCGCGCGTAACCCCCAATTGGCTGTATAGCTTTAGCTCCTGCCACAGTTGGGATCCGCTAAGTTGTCCTTGTAAGAGTTGCTGATAGCGATGCAGCGTTTGTTGAATCTCGGCGGGGGATTCATGCAAAAATTCGATGCGCAGATAGCGCAGGCCCAAGGCCAATAATTTCGGCACATACTCTGCCCCCGTTTGGGCCTTGCCGTTGTAGAGGGTATTCCGACAGCCGGCATCGGCCTTCAAAATATGCTCGACATTGGTCCTGTCCCTCAGCTTCACTTCATGTTTTTCGCAAGGGCGACCACAATTGGTGTAATCCGTTCCGCTGGATAAAAAGGCGCAGAAGACACAGTGCTCCATGTGGAACAGGGGCATGTGTTGATGAAGGGTAACCTCGTACCCACCGGCGGGGCCGGCTTGCAGCAGGGATCCCAGTTGCTCATGGTTGAGGTCATAGGAAGCCGTCAAGCGCTCTAGGTTGTAGCGGGTTTTGAGATAGTAGGCTGTGATGGGATTGGCCACATTTAACGAAAAATCCCCAATGCAGCGCTGCCCGGCAAAGAAACGGAGATGATCGTAATTTCTCACCAAGTAGCCATCGGCCCCAGCGGCCAACACTTGCTTTAGGATCCAGGTTTCTCCCGGCTTGGTGATGCGGGGCGGGGCAGCCCACAGCTCCACCTCAGGATGGATGGCTTTGGTTGTGCGGATCACCTCCCGATAGCGGCGGGGATCCTCAAACTCCAGATAGATCTGCCGGATACCGCTGGCTATCACCGGCGGCAGTTGCGCCGGATCCCGCACCAACGCCACCAACTGCGGGGATCCCCTTGCGGGCTCCTCCTGAGAAGGCACCAGATCTTGCCAGCGAGCTTCAGGGTTGAGTTGCCAGCGCGGGGGCTGGGCCCGCAGAGCTTGTAGGCGTTCCACCGCTTGTCGGCGCATCTGGTTGAGCAGGCTCACCGGCAGCATTACCTCCCCCTGCAAGGCATTGTGCAGGGATCCCAACTTGAAGGGAGTGGAGCCCAAACGGCCCAGTTGCTGTCGCAGTTTTTCGGTGGTGAGGGGTTGGCGGTGGGCAGCTTCCAGGGGCAGCGGCGAATCCACCTGCACCGTATGGCCTTGCTCATCCCGCAGGATCAGCGTCAGCGGGGATCCCACTTGGCCGTGAACCTCCATGTGGACAGGCCGCTGAAAGCGGGGGTGATCCCCGGCGTAGCTTTGGCGCAGGCGCTTTTCCAGTTCCGGGTCGCTGGTCTTCCAGAGGCGATCCCCCACCCGCAGACGTTTGAGATCAATGACCCCCTCTCCGAAGCTGAGCCAGGCCAGCCCCTGCTTCTCTTGCACCCGGTAAACTCGCCCACCCTGCTCCGGCAACTCCGGCTGCCCCTGGTCAAACACCACGCCGTCCCCAGCTTTGAGGGGTGCCTCCAGCCGGATCCCCACCTGATCCTGTTGGATCCCCACCACCTGCCCCAGGTAAACCCCCCGTTTCTTGCCAAACCGCGCGTGCACCAGCTCCTGGTTGTTGATGCCCCGCAGCCAGCCCGTATAAAGCCCGCGAGAAAAGCTCATCTCCAGCTCGTAGCGTTCCTGCTGCGAAGGCTGCCACGGCTGCCCCGCTCCCAGCGCATCCAACGCCTGCCGATACACCCGCGTTACATTGGCTACATATTCTGGGGATTTCAGTCGGCCCTCAATTTTCAGACAGCGGATCCCCAGCTTCACCAGCTCCGGCAGCACCTCCAGCCCGGCCAAATCTTGAGGGCTGAGCAGATACCGCTTTTCGCCTAAGTCGCGGCGGATCCCGTCTACCACCAGCTCATAGGGCATGCGGCAGGCTTGAGCACATTCGCCTCGGTTGGCCGAACGCCCCCCCAGCGCCTCGCTGGTCAGACATTGCCCCGAGTAGGCCACACACAACGCCCCATGCACGAAGACCTCCAGAGATAGAGGGGATCCCTTCTCTTCCAGATAGGCCCGGATCTGGGCGATTTCCCGCAGGGAACATTCCCGCGCCAGCACCACCACCTCACAGCCCAGCTCGGCGGCAAACTCCGCTCCCACTCCGCTGGTAATGGTCATTTGCGTAGAAGCGTGGATGGGAAAGTCGGGAGAAAGATGCCGGATCAGGCGGGCTATGCCGATATCCTGCACAATCACCGCATCCACCCCCGCCGCGATCATCGAGCGGATGTATCCCTCGGCTTCCGTCAGCTCCCTTGGAAAAACCAGGGTATTTAAAGTAACATAGCCCCGTACCCCCCGCCGGTGCAGCCAGGCCATCAGTTCCGGCAAATCCGCTTCCGTAAAATTGCGGGCACGCATCCGGGCGTTGAAGCGCTCCAGCCCAAAATAGATGGCATCGGCCCCGTTTTCCACCGCCGCCTTGGCACACTCCCAATCCCCTGCCGGAGCCAGCAGTAGGGGCAGCTCAGCGGCACAACGACTCGTCTCTACGGGGCTCATCCCAGAAGCACTCATCGAGAAGCACTTTACTGTAGATGAAGAAGATGAAGAGGAAAAAGCCAAGGGATCCTTAACCCATTCAAACGCAAAAGACCTGAAAGACGGAACCGCTCCAACGCGGAAGCGTCGCGCAGCGCGAGCAGTAAACCCAGGACTCCGTACGTGCCTATTCTGCCGGCTGTTGGCAACTCCTTGATGCTGGAAAACCGTCAGTCTCTGAGGGCTTGCACCACTGGGGAGCCAGCTCTCGGCTAGCGCTTGCAGAGCCGATATACAGGCAAAGTGAAATGAAAGCTGCTGCCTTTGCCCAAGGAAGACTCCACCCAAATCTGGCCGTAGTGGGCACGCACAATCCGTCGGCAGAGGGAAAGGCCGATGCCATAGCCCTCCTGCTGCTGATCCCGGGACAGGCGGACGGAATCGGAGAAGATGCTCTCTTGGTCGGCTTCCGGGATCCCAGGGCCGGTATCGCTGACGGTCACCTGCACCTTTTGGCTGGTGCGATGGAGGACATCGAGGCGGATGGATCCCTCGGCAGGGGTGTACTTGATGGCGTTGTCCAGCAGGTTGAACAGAACTTGGCGGATCTTGTCGGGATCCACATGGACGGAGGGCAGATCCACGGGAATATCCGCTTGAAACTGCAGCCGCTTGCCTTGAATGCGCGGCCATAGCTCCTCGATCACCGCCTGACAGAGGCCGGGCAACTGGGTTTCTACGGCTCGAATTCTCAGCTCTGAGGCAGCGCCACGGGCCGACTCCAGAATGTCGGTGATCATGCTGTCCATCTTGCGCAGTTGCTGGCGCGCGTGGTCGAACAACTGCCGCTCTAGCGCTTTGTCCAGGGATCCCTCGCGCCCCTGTTGCAGGGTTTCGACCGCCAAAGCCGTGGCCGTCAGGGGGCTGCGCAAATCATGCACCAGCATGGCCAGAACGCGATCTTTGAAGTCCAACTGCTCCCGCAATTGGGCCCGCTCCTGCCGCAGCAAAAACACCTCTTCCGACATTTGCAACAGCGCCTCGGTGGTCGGAGGGGAGGTGGGATCCTGTCCTGCCCCTTCTTGATGGGAAGCCAAGGCCGCCTGGCCTTGCCAACGGGGCCACCACACTTCCAACTGCGTCGCCAAGTCTCCGCCCGCCAAAACCTGAGCAGGCAAGGGCTCAGCCTTGACCAGAGCCGGAGTCGCCACCAGCTTGTAATGCTCTGCTAGGTAGGGGTGCTCCTCCAGTGGCACCACTTCCAGTTGGGCAGGGTATTGACCGGGCAACCCCTGGATGTGCTGGCGCAGATGTTCCTCAAGTTCGGCAACGACAGCTCGACTCTTGGCAAACAACAGCAGGCGAATGACAGAACGAGCGGAGGTGAGATCTGGCGAAGTCTGCATAGGCCAAAATCCAGTCGCGTTAGCGATGCGTAGCATTAAAGCCAAAGGTTGGCGTTTCAGCAGCCGGGATTGCCGTGCGCTCGTTCGCGGAAGCGGACCGTAGGTCCAACCGTAGGAGCCATTGCTGCTTGTTCCTTCCTAACACCTAATCTTGGGAAAAACTTAAGGAGAGACATTGAACGTAATGAAAGACTTCCCAAGGTGTGCCTCTTCCGCCCCAGGAACAACCGCGGGAGGGTATTGCCAGGACATTCTCGCGGAACCCAGGTTATAACTATACTGCGGACACCAGAAACGGTTGTTTAAGGCACTGGTAACGGTCGATTGGGGGTGTTGTAAACCACCCCAGAGGCCCGTGGTTGGCTTGCTAACTGCAGGGCTACCGAAAGCCCGCCCTGTACTGCGAAGCAGTTAGGGTCGGGTAGTTTACTGAAACAGGTAGGCCAGCCCCACCAGCAAGGCCACTAACCCCACTGCCGTCAGGGTGAAGTGCAGCAGGGAGGTTCTGCCTTTGCGCACCATGTTGCGCATAGCCAGGCGGGTATAGCTCACCTGCGGGGAGGATCCCGCCCCAACCGAAGGAGAATCTGCAGAAGAAGGCTGCGCCATCAGGATAACCAGAGCGATAATTTACCCTACCTTTAGGCTAGCTTAATCTGCTCCTCCGGATAGAGGTGTTTCCCAAGCTTCGACCTTCCTGCTGAAGAAGGGCCATAGCTGTCGCGCGGGGATCTTCCGGTGCCAAAATAACGACAGCATCCCCCTCTTTTGCCCCTCATGTTGCAAGTTCAGCATCTTTCCTACCATCCGGCAGGCGTTTCCCAGCCCATTCTCAACGATCTCTCCTTTGAGTTGGGCCTGAACCAGTTGGGGCTGATCGTGGGCAAAAGTGGGGCGGGCAAGAGCACCCTGCTGGAGATTTTGGCTGGCTTGGCGCGGCCCACTCAAGGACGGATTACCTGGGGAGGGGCAGAACTTTCCCCCAACCGCTTGCGCAGCATGGCGGGGTTGGTGTTTCAGTTTCCAGAGCGCCACTTTTGCGGCTTGACGGTGCTGGAGGAAATGCGCTTTGGTTATCCAGAGCTACAGAGAAAAGAGATCGAAAACGCCCTCAGACAGGTGGGATTGGAAGGGATCCCTCTACATACCTCCCCAAACCGCCTCAGCGGCGGGCAACAGCGGCGCTTGGCCCTGGCCGTCCAGTTGATCCGTGGCCCGTTTTTGCTGTTGCTGGATGAGCCGACGGCAGGATTGGATTGGTCGGTGCGACGGCAGTTGATCGAGCTGTTGGCTCGGCTAAAGTCCACCTGGACGGTGCTGGTGGTTTCCCACGACCCGGAGGAGCTGTCCTCCATTGCCGATGTGCGGTGGACATTGCAGGCGGGATCCCTGAGGCCGGTGGCGGCGGAGGCTTTGCTTCAGAGGTAGCGGCGGGGATCGACCGGTTGGCCGTTGACGCGCACTTCAAAGTGAACATGGGGCCCGGTGGAGAGGCCGGTGGAGCCGGAAGCAGCAACAACTTGCCCCCGCTGTACCTGCTGGCCTACCCCAACGGCAACGCGGCTGTTGTGGGCGTACAGGGTGGTGATGCCGCCGCCGTGATTCACAATCACCGTATAGCCGTAGCCGCCGTACCAACCGGCGTAGATGACGGTGCCCCGGTCTGAAGCTCTGACTGCGGTGCCGGTGGGCACACCAAAATCGATCCCCGCATGAAAGCGGCGACTGCGGTAGAGGGGGTGAACCCGCCAGCCAAAGCCGCTGGTGATCGGCCCGCGCACCGGAGCAATGAATCGGCCTGTCCCTTGAACGGGATCCCTGCCCCCTTGCTGTTGGGCCTGCTGGGCGATCAGTTGCTGGATCAGACTGGTGAGCTGTCGAGAATCGGCTTCCAACCGCCGTTGGGCTGCTTCATAGGCCGCGCGTTCGTTGGCCAAGCGGCCCACCAGTTGCTCTTGGGCGGCAGCCTGCTGCTGCAGTTGATTCTTCTGGGCGGCCAGCTCCTGCAAAATCAAGGAAATCTCGTTGCGCTGCATCTCCAGGGCAATGCGCTGTTGATCCACCTCTTTGGCCATTGCTTGCAGCTCTTGGATCAACTGCCGATCCGCCTCGATCAACAGTTGCAGTTGGTGGCGGCGGTCGAAAAACTCGTTCAAGTCACGGCTGGTGAGCAGCAAAGCCCACCAATGTTCGGCCCCCTGTCGCTGCATGTAGCGCAAACGGGCAGCCGTGCCCTGTTGCTGCCGTCTCAGGCGGTCTTCCAGCTCCTGTAGCTCCTTTTGAGCTTGCTCCAGGGCTTTCTGGGCTTGTTCCAGACGATACTGATTGTCGCGAAGGCTGGATTCGGTCTGTCGAATGTTTTGCTGCAGGGATCCCATGCGGCGGCGGGCTTCTTCTTCTGCTTGGCGCAGTTCTCCCAAGCGGCGCTGAGTGCTCTGGATTTGTTGCTGGATCTGCTGCTGCCGCTGTTGCAATTGGTTGACATTCTGCGCCTGAGACGGGGCAACCCCCCCCAGTCCCACCAACAGCAAGAGGGTGAGCAATCCAAGCATCACCCACACTTTCAGTCTGCGTGCCCCACGACTCAGACTCGTCACTCCTCACACCCTCTGCAACCGACCCATCGACCCTAAGGATACAAAGATCCCCACGGATCTGATCGAGCCTGAGCTGGCTATTGCCGGTTATGGCTGCTTGACAAGAAATAGAAAGAAGCGACAGGACATAAGAAAAAGACCCTGGCGACACAGCGGCGTCACTCTCAGGAGCAGTGAAACTATTCGTTTCTTTGTTTTGACTTTCCTCTCCCAGGGAAAGAAGGGTTAGGGGCGAGGGGCAACCGGGAACTGTCTCAAACCTGTTTGAAATAACCACACCGCTGTTAGGCTCGTACTAACCTTTGGATCTCATGGGTCTGATGGTGGGCAGCCCAACCCACCGGCGAGCGACAGCGACCTCAACATCTGGCAAAGATGAGAAACCGATGAGAGGGTATTTCCCCACAGATGGTATTCGAGGATTTTGAGTGCGGTTTCGGGAAAGGGTCACAGCACCCCTGGTTACTCCATCTGTGGCAGCAGCCGCTGATTGCCGTGATCCGCCTCTGTGCCAGCCCAGCCCAGGCCCTAGAGGGATCCATGCTGGCCATCCGGGCCGGGATCCGCCACATTGAAATCACCACGCAAGTTCCCCAATACCTGGAGTTGATTGCCCAACTGCGGCAAGACCACCCGCAGTGTTGGATAGGGGTGGGCACTGTTCTCAATCGACAGATGGCGGAGCAGGCTTGGCAGGCAGGAGCCCAGTTTTGCGTTTGCCCCTTCACCGATGAGCAAGTCATCCGTTGGGGTCGGGAAGTAGGGCTGCCCATCGTGCCCGGTGCCCTCACCCCCGGCGAGATCTGGAGGGCGTGGCAGGCGGGGGCAACGGCAGTGAAGGTGTTTCCGGTGGAGAGCATGGGGGGATCCCGCTACCTGCGCCATCTACAATCGGTGCTGGGATCCCTGCCGTTGATCCCCACAGGGGGAGTCACCTTGGCCGGGGCAGCGGAATACCTGCAAGCAGGGGCCTGGGCGGTCGGCGTTGCCGGAGATCTGTTCCCGCCAGAGGATTTGCATTCGGGCTGCCATGAGCTGGAGAATCGACTACGACAGGCGCTGAAACAGCTGGCAGAGCAAAGAAGCAAAACCTGGCCCAATCTGGGCAAACCAGTAGAATAAGGGGCGTGGTGTGAGTGAGGCCCGCATGGATGGATTTTTAGATCTCTATCTGCAATTCAACATCCCAAGCCCGATTGAAGAAGCCACTTGGCGTCATTGGTTCGAGATCTGGCTGAAAGAGCTGGGAGTACAGGAGCCATGCGAGCTCAGCCTTTGCCTCACTTCCGATGAACACATCCGCCAGCTCAACCGCGAGTTTCGCCATCTCGACGAGCCCACCGATGTGTTGGCCTTTGCCGCGCAGGAGATGTTTGCCCCCTTTGAGATCCAAGACATAACGGGGGTACGCCTACTGGGGGATATTGTGATTTCGGTGCCCACCGCCCGCGCACAAGCCAAGGCGCAGGGGCATCGTCTTTCGCAAGAGTTGGCCTGGTTGGCCAGCCACGGGTTGCTCCATCTGCTGGGGTGGGATCACCCGGATGAACTGTCCCTACAGCGCATGTTGCAGCAACAGCGACAGTTGCTTGCCGCCATCCAACTGGATGGGGAGGTGGCCCATGGCCAACAGCCCTAGTCGGTTGCCGGAGCGTTCTCGCCTGGCGGTGTTCCGGCGGCGCGTCCATTCCGGGCCCACCGGTGTAGACCCAGCGCCTATCTCTGAGGCCGATCCCGCAGCAACTGCCGAGCCTTCGGGGATGGATCCCTGGCGACGCCCCCCCTCTTGGCAAGTGGCCGACAACTTGGGCAAAAGTTTCTACTACGCGGGCAAGGGCTTGGTCTATGCCATCCGCACCCAGCGCAACTTGCGCATTCACATGGTGATGGCGGTGATGGCCTTTGGCCTTGGGCTGGGCCTGCAGCTGAGCGCCCTGGAAATGGCCGTGATTAGCCTAACCAGCGGTTTGGTGATGGCGCTGGAGCTGGTGAATACCGCTCTGGAAGCAGTGGTGGATCTCACCCTGGGCAGCAAGTACCATCTCCTGGCCGAGATCGCCAAAGATTGCGCGGCGGCAGCGGTGTTGATGGCGGCAGTGGCGTCCTTGATGGTGGCGGCTTGGCTATTTCTTCCGCCCTTGGTGTTGCTGCTGCAAGATGGCTTCCCGGCAGCAGGGTAGCTCCCCGACTGGAGAGGGAGTTTCCTATCCAGACGGCTGGGAGTGGATCACCACCCGTCCTCCCTGCCGGTCCAGGTTGAGCAGTTTGGCCTCCGCTTCAATATCCAACTGCGCCCAAGCGCTGACCATCGCGGATCCCACCCGTTCCCGATTCTCGGGAGCACAGAGGGCCAGAAGAGTGGGGCCGGCTCCGCTGATCACCACCCCATAGGCTCCGGCAGCCATGGCTGCAGCTTGAACCGTTTTGAACCCAGTGATCAGCTCCATACGCGCCGGCTGGTGCAGCCGATCCTGCAGAGCCACCTTCAGCCAGTCCACCCGCCCCGACTGCAGGCTGCGGATGAGTAGGCCCAGATGGCTGCTGGAAAAAACTGCATCCGCCAAGCTGACGGATTTGGGCAGGATCTCGCGGGCCGCTTGGGTGGAAAGCTTAAAGTTGGGCACTACGGCCAGGATGCCAATGCTCTCATGCCACTCCACGGGACAAAACACCCATTGCCCCTGCTGTCCCTGCACACAAAGCTGACAACTGCCCTGCAGGGCGGGCACCACATTGTCTGGGTGGCCCTCCAAGGCAATAGCCAGTTGTAGAAGGGTTTCGGGAGCTAAGTTGAGTGCTCCAATGGCATTGGCCCCCAGTAAGCCGCCGACAATGGCGGTGGCAGAACTGCCCAACCCCCGCGCCAGGGGCACGTTGAGGGTAATTTCGATTTCTACCCCCGGCACAGGCTTACTCAGCAACTCAAAGGCGCGGCAAAAAGCCCGGTACACCAGGTTGTCCTTGCTCTGGCTAATGTGGTCGCTGCCGCGGTAGTGGATGCTGAGGCCAGAAGGGATCTCGCGAAAATAGAAGTGATTGTAGAGCTCTAGGGCTGCACCGATGCAGTCGAACCCTGGCCCCAAATTGGCGGTGGTGGCCGGGACGATCACCTCTACGCGTTCTTTGACCAAGGGGACAACTCCTCAGTGAACGGTGGGTAACTCAATGTCTGCGGGCTCCCATTATCCTACGAACGATGGCCAGACCTTGGATATTCTCGCCACCTCTGCTCGGTCTGCAGCTCGCCGAGGCAAACGCGCTGATCCAGCGGAGCTTTTGGACTATCCCGAAAGGTTTCTGACCATGATTGGTTCTTGTGACTTATTTGTGACTTATTGAGTATCGGGAATGTTGGGCCTGTTTCAACTCCAGCCTTTGCCATTGGCTAAACCCATCAGGGATCCTGAAAGAAGTGGGGGAGGGATTGAGGGGTGCAGGGGCTGTCTTGGTTGGTGTTGGGTTTGAGCTATGTCGGGTTGGGACTGGGATCCCTGCCTAGGTTGCGTATGAACCGGGCCACCATCGCCCTGGTGGGATCCGCCCTGTTGATTGGCTTGGGGACCTTGTCGCTACGGCAGGCTTGGGAAGCCATTGACCCGACCACGATTGTGTTTCTCCTGAGCATGATGGTGGTAAATGCCAGCTTGTCCTATGGGGGGGCTTTTCAGTTGGCTTTGCTGGGCTTGATTCGGGTGAGCCGCAGCCCCTTTGGTCTGTTGATCATGCTGGTGTTCGGCAGCGGGCTGCTCTCGGCTTTCCTGCTCAACGACACGCTGGCGCTGGTGTTTACTCCCCTGACTTTGCAGGTCACAACGGTGCTGGGGTTAAACCCGATTCCCTATCTGCTGGGCTTGGCGGCAGCCACCAACCTGGGATCCGTCGCCACCTTGAGCGGCAACCCGCAGAATATTTTGATCGGCTCCTTCTCTGGGATCGGCTACCTGGAGTTTGCTGCCCAGATGACCCCCATTGCCGTGGTGGGGCTGCTGCTGGAAGTGGGGTTGCTGTGGCTGTACTACCCTGAGGTGCGCTCGTTGAAACCCTTTGCTCGGGTGCCTTGGCTGCCGCTGCGGCTCTACCCGCCCCTGTTGCGCAAGAGCGTGGTGATTACGGGGGGGCTGTTTGTGGCCTTTGTAGCCGGACTTCCCTTGGCAGAATCGGCTTTGGTGGCGGCGGCCCTGTTGTTGATTACCCGCAGGCTGAAGCCGGAGCGATTTTTGGGGCAGGTGGACTGGAATCTGCTGGTGATGTTTTCCGGGCTGTTCATCCTAACGCGGGCAACGCGAGAGCTGGTCACTGTTTGGGGGATGGGCTTGGGATCCTTGGCAGAGAGTCTGGCGGGATCCCCTCTTGCCCTGCTGAGCAGTGTGGCCGTTTTGTCCAACATCATCTCCAATGTGCCGGCGGTGCTGTTGCTGCAATCGTTGCTCCCTCGGCAGGAGACTACCGCTTGGTTGTTGCTGGCTGCCGGCTCCACTTTGGCGGGCAATTTGACTCTATTTGGGGCGGTGGCCAATCTGATCACGGTTGAGGCAGCGGCCAAAAAAGGCTATGTGCTTTCGTTTGGGGAACATCTGCGCTTTGGCCTGCCCCTCACTCTGCTGACTTTGGGGTTCAGTGGGTTGTGGCTGTGCCAGCCCTTTCTGTCTTCTCCACCGCTCAGATGACCTCTGTCGAGGGATCCAGTGGGGCTGTGACTGGCTTGTCGGGATCCCTGTGTATGATGGGAAAAAGAGTTTAAGAAACGTAACGTGTCTTCTCCGCTATCGCAGGCAGTTATTTTGATCACAGGGGCAACAGGGGGTATCGGCAGCGTCCTGGTGCCCATGCTGGCTCAGGCCGGATCCCATCTGGTCTTGGCCGCTCGGCGAGAGGAGCCTCTGCGAACTCTGGTGGAGAAATCGCTCTCTCTGGGGGCTGCCTCTGGAGTGGGGATCCCTACCGATGTGACAGACTATGCCCAGGTAGAGGCACTGGTCAACCAAACGGTGCAAACGCATGGGCGCATTGACGTGCTGATCAACCTGGCCGGGGCCGGGATCCTGAAACCTGCTCCGCAACTAACCCCCGCAGACCTAGAGCGGATGATAGCGGTCAACCTGAAGGGCAGCTTCTACACCAGCCAACTGGCTGCCAACCCCATGCGGGAGCAAAAATCCGGCCACATCCTCAATTTCCCCGGCGTTCTTGGACGTCATCCCATGGCGATGGCCTCTGCTTACTGTGCGGCCAAGTTTGGGGTGGTCGGGTTTAGCAAGTGCATGGCCGATGAGCTGAAGCGCTTTGGGGTCAGATTTACGCTGTTTTACTTCGGGGGCATCGACTCACCCTTCTGGGATCCCATCAGCCTGAAGGTGCAACGAGACAAGATGCTCAGCCCTGCCACGGCTGCGGAAGCCATCTGCTTTGCCCTTACAGCGCCCGCCGGTGCTGTACCGAGCGAGATAGTGTTGCAGCCGGAAAGCCACCAATTCCTTTGACCAAGTGTTTTGCCGTCCTTTTGCTGGGGTTGAGGCGGCAGCAGCTTGTCTTTTGGTGAAACAAGCGCTCGAGTTTCTCTCTTGGGCTCCCCCCGTCTCAATCTTGCTCTCTGCAGCCCAAAGCGCCAGCGGGGATCCTCATTTCTCGACGGCAACGTTGGATCAGATCTCCCGACACCCCCACCAACCGTCCTAGCCATTCGTCCGGCACAGAAGCAAGCAACGCCGGGCCAAACTGCTGATGAAGATGCTGCCAGAGAAGGGCAGCCCGCCGCGGCTGGGGTAAAGTGGTCGGCTAGCTGCGCAAGGTAACCGGAAATTGTGTTGTCAACTGCGCCCTCACCTGGTTTTGCAGAGCTTCTACCTCCGCATCCGTGAGGGTGCGATCGGGAGCACGGTACACCAGGCGGAAGGCAAGGCTGCGCTGCCCTGCAGGTACTCCTTGGCCCCGGTACTCGTCGAAAAGCTGCACCGATTGGAGAAGTTCTCCGCCCGCTCGACGGATAACCTTCTCGATCTCACCAACGGCAAGGTCGAGTGGCGCAAAGAAGGCGATATCCCGATCGGCAGCAGGAAAGGGCGAAAAGGGGACAAATTGCACAATGCCCCGTCTCTCCAGGCTTTCCAGCAAGGGATCCAACTGCAGCTCAAACCCATAGACCTGATCTGGCAGCCCCTTTTCCTGACAGAGGCGGGGGTGCAGTTGCCCGAACAAACCGATGCGGGATCCCTCGAGCCACAGGCCGGCCTGGCGACCGGGGTGCAGCAGCGGCGATTGCTCTTCAGGGGGATCCAGACGAAACTCCGGGCCAAATCCCAGCCGCTCCAGGGCAGAGACCAGCAGTCCCTTGGCCTCGAACCAGTCCATGGGTCGGTTGCGGTGCTGCCAATCGTGGGGATTGGGATCCCCGCCCAAGATACCGCCGATATGCTCAGCTTCCCGGTAAGGGTGGGGGTTGGGGGGAAGGGCATGGGCAAAAACACGACCGATTTCAAAGGCTTGCAGCGGGCCGTTGCCTTGATCCCAGTTGAAGCGGAAGGCCTCCACCAGGCCGGGAAGTAGCGCATTGCGCACGGCTGAATATTCAGGCGAAAGTGGATTGGCAATCCTCACCAAAGATCCATCCTCCTCCGCTGGGCAGAGGGAGATGTGATACACCTCCGTCAGGCCAATGCCCCGCAGCACTTCTCGGATCTGGCGGGTGAATGTTTCCCGCGCCGAAAGGGATCCCACCTGCGGCTCGGTGGGTAGGGTTTCTGAGAAGCGGTCATAGCCGTAGAGACGGGCAAACTCCTCGATGAGGTCGATCTCCCGCTCAATGTCCCGCAGGCGATAGGGGGGAACGGCGACCTGCCAGACGCAGCGGGCCACGGTTGCCGTCTCGGTAGCGGGGGAGAGGGCACTCTGGGAATTGGCCCCTTCGCAACGGGAGAGCTGAAAGCCCAAGGCAGATAGGATCTCCTCCACATCCGCCGCCTGCACCTCGTCCCCCAACACATCGATCAGCCGCGACAGCCGCAATTTCAGGCTGCGTTCCAGGGGGGGCCGCCGGTCAAAGGTGGTAAGGCCGGTTACTGCTCCCCCTGCCAGTTCCAGGATCAACTGCACCGCCCGATCCCGGGCCTGATCGAGGGTGGCAAAGTTAACCCCTCGCTCATAGCGGGTGGAAGCCTCGGTGCGCAGACCTTGAGACCGGGCCGAGCGCCGCGTCACCGCTGGATCGAATAGGGCTGCTTCCAAGAAAATGCGAGTGGTGGTCGAGCCGACCTCGGTTTCTTCCCCTCCCATGACCCCGGCCAGAGCTACCGGTTGGCTGCCGGCCACAATGAGATGACTGTCGGCTTGCAAGGTGCGGGTTTGGCCGTCCAAGGTCTTTAAGGTTTCTCCCGGCTGGGCCAAGCGCACCTCGATGGTGGGTTTTTTCTTGCCCATGACCTGGAGCAGGCGCTCCCAGTCAAAGGCGTGCAAGGGCTGGCCCCATTCCAGCAGGATCAGGTTGGTAACATCCACTACGTTGTTGATGGAGCGCATCCCGGCGGCGGCCAGTCGGTGTTTTAGCCAGTCGGGGGAAGGGCCGACTTTCACCCCCTCGATCAACACGCCACTGTAGGCGGGGCAGGCTTTGGCGTCGGCAATGCGCAACTGAAAGTTGGGGATGGGCTTGGTTTGGAGAGGCTGGACGGGGGGCAGGCGCAGCGGGTTGCGGGTGAGGGCAGCCACTTCGCGGGCGATCCCCACCATGCTCAGGGCATCGGCCCGGTTGGCGGTGGAAGTGAGATCCAGCACCACATCGTCCAAGCCTAGAAGGGGGCGCACATCAGAGCCAAGCGGATGAACCTCCAGATCCAAGTCGGGCGGGAATTCGTGGATCCCTTCGGAAGATTTCTCCAGCCCCAGCTCGGCCAGAGAGCAGATCATGCCCTCCGAGATCACCCCCCGCTTGTCGGCTTTGGCAATGGTGAGGGAGAGGGCGGGCAAATGGGTGCCGGGCGTGGCCACTGCTACCAGGATCCCAGGGCGGGCGTTGGCAGCTCCACAGACAATGGTGGCAGGCCGATTGGATCCCAAGTCCACCTGGCAAACCTGCAGCTTGTCGGCGTTGGGGTGAGGCTCGGCAGCCAGGATCCTGCCCAAAACCACCCCATCTGCCCAGGTGCGGCGGTCTTCGATCTCTTCCACTTCAAACCCCGCCAGGGTGAGGGCCTCTCCCAGTTCTTCGGGTGAAAGTTGGAAATCCACCAGTTCTCGCAGCCACTTCAAGGAGATGCGCATCGCTGAGCCATCGGTGCAAACGCCGCACCCATTATCGCTCACCTGGCCCTCTTCTCCAGCCGGGATCCCGGCCCAAGATCGTGGGATGGCATAGACCCGGTTCTGGCCGGAACCGGTGGGACAGGGTGGGATGCTAAAACAGTGAAGGCGAGGGCTGAGGTCAGATCCAGCGCCTAGCAAGGTGAGGAAGGATGAAGAAAGACTGGGCAAAACGGTTGCGCAACGGGTTGATTGCCGCAGTAGCTGTGCTCTTGGCAGCAGGACTGTTTTTGGCTAACCAAGGGCGTCAGGCGGGCAGCAACTTAGAGGCTCTAGCCCAAGAAGCCATACCTTGGGAGCAAGCTCAGGCCAATGGCAAGCCTTCTTTGGTGGAGTTCTACGCCGATTGGTGCACCACCTGCCGAGCGATGGCGCCCCTCCTGGCCAATCTCAAAAAGGAATTTGCCGATCAAGTCAACTTTGTCATGCTCAATGTGGATAATCCCAAGTGGCTGCCGGAGCTGAGCCGCTACCGGGTGAACGGCATCCCTCATTTTCTGTTTTTGGATCGGCAGGGAGAAGTGCTGGGATCGGCGATTGGCGAACAGCCGCCGTCGATTCTGCGAGCCAATGTGTTGGCTCTGGCAACTGGACAGCCCCTGCAGTTGACCAACATCGGGCCGGTGTCTGAGCTGGAGCGGAGCGGGCCTATCCTCCCCAATCAGCCGGATCCCCGCAGTCATGGTTAGGAGTTTGGTCCAGGGTTTGTTGTCTTGGACACAGGCGAAAAGGTCTGACCTCGGTTTGATATTGGATAACTTCTATCCATTCTCGTAGCTCACAAGAACAGGCCATGGCTGTCGAGACAACACCGATTTTGCCGGATCCGCAACGGTTGATCCCGAGCGAGCGCCTCAGACAACTGAATGTCCGCTCCAATTCAGCCGGGCTCCGGCAGCTTTTGGGACATTTGGCGGTGATGGCGGTGAGTGGCAGCCTGTGGGTGACCCAGAAAGGTGTCAATGGCTGGATTGCCCTGCCGGCGCTGGTGGTTTACGGGGCCAGTTTGGCGACGATGTTTGCTGCTTTGCACGAATGTGTACACCGCACCGCTTTTGCCAGCCCAAAACTGAATGACGGGGTAGCCTGGGTGGCGGGCTTGCTCTCGTTTTACAACAGCACTTTTTATCGCCGATACCACAAATGGCACCACCGCTATACCCAGATTCCGGGCAAGGATCCGGAGCTGGCGGATCCCAAACCCCAGAGCTGGCCGGAGTATTTGCTCGAGCTGAGCGGCTTGACTTGGTGGATCGGCAAGGTGAAGACCTACATCCGCATAGCCAGCGGCCAGTTGCAAGGCTATCCCTACATTCCTGAATCGGCCCGCCAAGAGGTCATTCGTTCGGTGCGGTTGCAGCTAGGGGTCTACGGCCTTGGGAGCTTGCTCTCCCTTCTGCTGGGGGATCCCTGGATAGTGTGGCTGTGGCTGTTGCCTTTGGCTGTAGGGCAGCCGATCTTGCGCTTCATTTTGCTGGCAGAGCACACAGGCTGTAGCCAAACCGAGGATCCCTTCTCCAATACCCGTACCACCCTTACCCTTTGGCCAATCCGCTTTTTGATGTGGAATATGCCTTACCATGCTGAGCATCACCTTTACCCCTCCATTCCATTTCATGCTTTGGCCGATGCCCATCAATACCTCAAGCCCCATCTGGCTCATCTAGGGCAGGGGTATGTGCGGGTTCATCGTCAGGTGATTGAACAATTTCAGGCATGACTCACTACACCTGGAGCCTGAACGATTTTCAGCTACAGTGCGGGATCCAACTGCCCCAAATCACGCTCGCCTACGCCACCTACGGGACTCTTTCCCCCCGAAAAGACAACCTGATCCTCTACCCCACCTCCTATGGGGCTCAGCATCCCGACCTGGAGTGGCTGATTCGTCCCGACGGCATCCTCAACCCGCAGCGGTGGTTTATCCTCATTCCCAATATGCTGGGCAATGGCCTTTCCACTTCCCCCAGCAACGATCCAGCCTGTGGCTTGCGGGAAGATGGCTTCTGGTTTAGCCACTGGGACAATGTGCGCCTGCAGGAGAGCCTGATTCGCCAACACTTTGGGATCGAACGCATCCGCCTGATCTACGGCTGGTCGATGGGGGCTCAGCAAGCCTATCACTGGGGATCCCTGTTTCCTGAGCGGGTGGAACGGATCGTAGCCCTCTGTGGCACCGCCAAGACCACAGTTCACAATCGGGTTTTTCTGGAGAGTTTGCGCTCAGCCCTAACTGCCGATCCCGCCTGGAACGGTCGTCGATTTACGGGTGTCCCAGAGCGGGGTCTGCGAGCTTTTGCCCACATCTACGCCAGTTGGGCTGTTTCCCAACCTTTTTTCAACCAAAAATGCTATGAATCCTTGGGGTATGCCTCTCTCGAAGATTATCTAGAGCGAGGCTGGGAGGCCAATTACCGCCGCCGGGATCCCCAGAATCTGCTATCGATGATCGAAACTTGGATCCGCTGCGATATCAGCGACAACCCCATTCACCGGGGAGATTATCGGGCTGCTTTGAGGGCAATTCAGGCCCAAACATTGGTGATGCCCGCCCAGACGGATTTGTATTTCACCCCAGAAGATTGTCGAGCTGAGGCAGAATGGATCCCGAACGCGGTTTACAAGATCATCCCCTCCATTTGGGGGCACCGGGCCGGTAATCCTCATCAAAACCCCGAGGATGAAGCTTTTATTCGCACAGCCGTGCAGGAGTTCCTGGAGAGCTGAGGGCACCTACACAGATCCTACACAGATTGCAGGCGCAGGTGTTGCACCAGAGCCTGTAGCCCCAACAGGTAGCTTTGCGCCCCAAAACCACTGATTTGCCCAATCGCTACGGCGGCGATGTAAGAGTGCTGGCGGAAGGGCTCGCGGCGATGGATGTTGCTTAGGTGGACTTCCACAGTGGGCAATCCTACGGCTGCAATGGCATCTCGGAGAGCAATGCTGGTGTGGGTATAGGCCCCAGGGTTGATCAGAATGCCGACATGCTGCTGGCGGGCACGGTGAATGGCATCGATGAGCACCCCCTCATGGTTGGACTGGAGAATCTCCAGCTTCGCCCCTAGCATTTCTGCCTGCCGATGCAGAGCCTGATCGATCTGCTCTAGGGATACTGAGCCGTAGATGCCCACCTCTCGCACCCCCAGCAGGTTGAGGTTGGGGCCATGCAGTACCAAGAGGCTGAGAGGCTCGCCGCCGGGGGCAATGGCAGTCGGATTAACGACGACGATGGGATCCATCTTCTACCGGAATGGGAGCAGGTTGAGGCTGGGGGTTCCCCAGCAGGGTGTCGATCACACGTTCCACCCATTCCCGGATCTTTTCCAGCACCTTTTCTACCCAATCCATCCGATCTGCCTCGCGAGGTTTTACGAAGGGAGTTTATTCGACGGACTTCTATGATAGCGCTTCTTTCCGAGGGGTGTAGAGCTGACTGGCTGGCCGGCCTTTTTCCCCAGCAGGGATCCCTTGCTGTGGTTGCCTTTTTGCCAGATCGGAAGAAAATCCAAAGCCCCTCAGCCAGACCAGTTCTTCAGCATCTGGCTAATGGTTCTGCAGATGATCCGCAGGGTCATGGAGCGCAGCAGGATCCCCATCTGAAGGTCTGTCCCCGGCAATTCAAATCGCTCCGCCTGGCCCGCCACCGTCAAAGTTAGGGTGGATCCCCGCTGCAGGAAGAGGGCGCCGCCGGGGTTGAGATCCCGTTTCAGGGTTTGCAGCTCTTGATCGGAGGGATCCCGCAGCACCACCAGATCGCTGCCTTCGTAGGCCAAGCCCTCCCGCTCCAGGGTCTCTTCGTCGGCTTCCGCCAAAAGCAGATCCAGTTGGGGATGGCGCAGCAGGGTTTTCACCTGGCGAAAGAGGCTGCCCTGCAGGGGTCTAGAGCTGTGGTTTAGCAGCACGCCCTCCCGACAGACGGATCCCACACATGCGTTGGGGCGGTGGGACAAAATATGCTCCACCAAGGTGTGCGCCTCCGCCAAGGTGAGGCGGTTAAAGGTCAGAATCGGGATGCGGGCCGTCTTGGGAAACAGATGGTCGAGGATTGCCCCCGGCACATCCACTCCCGCGCCAATGGCAGGTTTTTGGTGCATGAGCACACCTGGCGCAGCATTGATCTCGATGATCCCCAGGGATCCCTCCTTCCAGGAGCGCTCCAGGCTGGGGGCAATGACATCGATGCCCAAGCACACCAGCGAGAACTGCTGGGCAATGGTTTGGGCCAAAACCACGTTGTCGGGATGGACGGTGGCCGTGACATCGCGGCTTACTCCTCCCGCCGAGAGATTGGATACCTTGCGCAGATAGACCGTCCGCCCCGGTTCCAGCACACTGTCCACTGTCAAGCCTTGCTCTGCCAGAAAGCGCTCCATTGCCTCATCCCATTGGATCGGCCCCAGGGGAGAAGTGGGGGTATCCCAACGGACGGGATCCCGGTTGGCCTGCTCGATGAGCTGCCCGATGGTGCTTTGGCCATCTCCCGTCACTGAGGCGGGGCGTCGTTCCGTGGCCGCCACAAAGCGGCCTCCCACACACAACAGGCGAAAATCGGTGCCCTGCAGATGCTTTTCCAGGATCAGCCGGATGGGCTCCTCAGGGGGGAGGGCTGCCACGGCTACCTCGTAGGCAAAGGCCAGTTCTTCTGGGGTTTGAATGCCTGCTGTTACCCCTATCCCCTTGTGGCCGGCCACCGGCTTGAGCACCACCGGATAGCCGATTTCTTGCGCTTGCTGCAAAGCTTCTGCCAAAGAGGCGACCACCTCTCCCTGGGGCACGGGGAACCCTTGCGCCGCCAGAAAGGCTTTGCAATCGTCTTTGCGGGTGGTGAAGTCAGAGTCGAGATGGCTGTCGCAGTGAAAGGTGGTGGCCACCCCTCGCACCTGGTTGCGACCATAGCCATACTGCATCACCCCTTCATCCCATAGGTAGTAGGTAGGGATCCCGCGTTCGTGAGCAGCCCGCAGGAGGGCATAGACCGTCGGCCCGCCGTACACCGAGTTGCGAAACAATTGCTGCAGGCGGCGCATCTCCCCTTCAACGTCGAAGGGCTCCCCTTGGGCGATGGCTTCCAGCCAATCCCAAGCAAAATAAACCGCGGCACGAGTGGTACGGCCATGCAAGGTCTGCACCGCGATGCGCACATACTCTGGAAACAGGTGACAGCTCCACTTCTGCAAGTGGAGATCCATCTGCAACCGGTTCACCTCCGTCACCAGCCGGGCAAACAAGTGGGCGTAGGAAGGATAGGATCCCTCCTGCAACTGGGGGAAATGGAAGCAGACCTTGGACAGGTAGACATCAATGGGCAGCGGCTGTGGGCACTGGGTAAGGGCAAAGTCGAAGGTGAAAGCGGCTGTATTGAGATAGGGGTTAGGGCCGAGATAATGCTTCAGGTTGAAAATGTCGAAAACATCCGACTCGCGCGCGTTGATGCGGGGCACGCCCGCCGCCTCCTGCAAAACCATAGCCGGCCTCAAGAGAAGGGAAACAACGACCTCAGCGCGGGGAAAACCCAGCTCTCCCGGCTGGGGCCGCTTCCATTATTCCCGATCCGGCCCCCATCCCCGGCGGCTTGCCCTCGCAGCACAAGGGATCCCAGCTAGCCTTTTGCTGGTAATTAACAGTTGCCTGACAGGCAACTTGGTAACTTGGAAAACCCTTCCCACCCTCTGATCGGGTTAGGGTTATTTCGAGTTGCAGTGCAACTGTTTGCCAATTCTGGGATCCCCTCTCCTCATAATGGGCAAGGGGCTGGGAGTGCTTGCCTGTAGCAGTGCTAGAGGAATGCCTCAGACTTAGACTTGTTCGGAATCACCTAACGATGGGCTTGCCAAGTTGGACTAGCGAAGGGCGCTCAGAAGCACAACATCCATAACCAGCAGCGCCCCAGCAAAGGCCAGCAGGCTGCGCACGATCTGGCGCTCTTGCTTAGAACGATGGGATCCACCCACACGAAGCCATTTCAGAGATTGGGGAAGGCGGTACAGCATAGGAGATTCGGCGGAACCCTAGGGTGATCATGCCCTATTTTGTGGGGTTTGGATTCCCCACGCTGGGGGGGGAGAAACGGCTAGCCCTGAGGGGCAATTCCCTCTAGAGTGAGGGTTAGTCCATTGCCCCTGTCTATGACCACTCCCTTGACCCAAGCCGAAACCGTTTTGCAAAGGTGCTGGGATCATTGGCAATCTCTGGCCAGCCGTCGGGATTTACAACCGGAGTTCAGGGCTCTATCCACTTTGCGCAAGCGCCTCACCGCGCGGCTGTTTTCCATTGCGGTGTTTGGGCTGGTCAACCGTGGCAAGTCGGCCGTCCTGAACGCCCTAACCGGCGAGGAGCGATTGAAGGTGGGCCCCCTCAATGGGGTCACTCAGCAGCCCCAATCCCTGCTGTGGCAGCCGGAGCCAGGGATCCCTTGGCGAGTGAAGCTGGTGGATACTCCGGGTTTGAACGAAGTGGAAGGAGAAGCCCGCGAACAGTTGGCCTGGGACGTGGCCCGCTCGGCAGATTTGATCGTGTTTGTCATCGCCACCGACCTGACCCAGTTGGAATACCAAGCTCTCTCGGAGCTGCGCACCCTGCACAAACCCATCCTGCTGGTGTTGAACAAGTGCGATCTCTACTCCGAAGCGGAGTTGCAGGCCATTTGTGCCCAGATCAGCCGCCACCTAGGCTGGGTATCGCCACAGGAGATTTTGACCGTGGCCGCCTGCCCAAAACCCCTGAAAGTCCGCACCCACTGGCCGGATGGCCGCATTACTTTGGAATGGGAACGGCCTGCACCCCAAATTGAAGCCTTGCGGGGGCGAATTCTGCAGATTTTGCAAACCGAGGCGGGATCCCTCCTGGCTTTGAATGTGTTGAAGCGGCTGGACCGGGTTCAGGCCCAGATTCTGGAAAAACAGTGGCAGCACCATGCCCCCTTTGTGGAGCAATGGGGCAGGATTTTCGCCCTTGGCAAGGGGATGGGGGTGGGCTTAGCTCCGCTGGGGTTGGATTTGCTGTTGGCCCCGCTGCTGGATGGTCTTTGGCTGCTGGGCTTGGAGATCCGGCTGCACCTGCCCCGGAGGGTCTTGTGGAAGGGGCTGTGGCGACCGCTGCTGCTCAATGGGGCTTTGCTGCTGCTAGCAGAAGGAGTAAGTTCCTGGCTGTGGGGAGGCTGGGGCAACGGCCTCTTGCCGGGTCTGGTAGCGGGGATCAGCTTGTACCGCCTGGGATCCCTGGCGCCACAGGTGCTCAGCCGGTTTGCAGCCCGAGCGTTCGGCCTGGAAGCGGGCTTGCGTGCCTTGATTGAACAGGGAAGACCGGCTGTATCAGACCGCACAACCTCCCTGCCAGGTTTTCTCGCCTAGTTCTCAACCATTTCAGCAGCGTGGTAGGAGCTGCGCACCAATGGCCCCGAGCGCACCTGGCGAAACCCCATCCGACGGGCTATCTGGCCCAGCTCGGCAAACTCCTCCGGAGTCCAGTAGCGTTCCACAGGGCGATGCGCCAAAGAAGGCTGCAGGTATTGCCCCAGGGTCAGACGGTCGCATCCCACCGCCAGCAGATCCCGGAAGGTTTCCAGCACTTCTGCGCGGGTCTCCCCATGCCCCAGCATCAGCCCAGACTTGGTGGGTAATCCAGGATTCAGCTCCTTGACCGTTCGCAAAACCCGCAAGGACAGGTCATAGCCGGAGCTGCGCCGTACTGCCTGGGAGAGGCGTCGCACCGTTTCGATGTTGTGGTTGTAGCAAACAGGCTGGGCAGCCACCACACGGGCAATGCACTCGCGATCCCCGCGAAAGTCGGGGGTGAGCACCTCGATCTGGGTGCCGGGGCAGCGCCGCCGAATTGCCTCGATGACCTCCACAAAGCGACCGGATCCCTGGTCGGGCAGATCGTCGCGGGCCACCGAGGTGAGTACCACATAGCTGAGCCCCAGCAGCTCAACCGCCTCGGCCACTTTCTCCGGCTCTGCGGGATCCAACGGTGCGGGCCGTCCACTGGCCACCTGGCAAAAAGAGCAGGCGCGGGTGCAGATCCCTCCCATCAACAGAAATGTAGCGGTTTTTTGGCTGTAGCACTCGGCTCGGTTTGGGCAGCGCCCCTCTTCGCAAATGGTGTGCAGGCCCCGCTGCTTGATCACCTGCTGCACCGCTGAAGTCTCGCTGGCTTTGCCGATGGAACGCTTGACCCAATTGGGAAGAGGGCTAACCGACATGGGAAGAACCATTGCGTTGAAGCTGGGTAGCAGCAGCAAGATAGCGCCCTTCTACAGTCGAAGGATGCAGCGCCTGCTTTGCCATTCTGACATGACGAAGCCCCGAATTTAGAAAAGGGCAGGACTGAGTCTGTGAGCTTCTCGGTTTGCACCCGCGAATCAAAGTCCTCACAGCGCTCAGCCCTGTTCAGTGGGTTTTCAGGGAGGCTAGGCCACCTGGGGAGGTGTGGTCAGCATTTGGTCGACGATGCGCTGCACAATCTGGAAGCCGGTCACCGCCTGCCAACCCAAGATCGCCAGGATCACCACGTTCAATAGAATATGCACGTTGCGCGCCCAGACTTTTTGCCCGTCTTTCATCAGCGGTGCCAGAGCCGCAGAGCTGGCCACCAAGGCCACAATGCCCAACCCGGCCAGCAAGTGAGGCCCAACAAACAGCTTGCCGTTGTTCAGGTAGGTAACCCCCATGCCGCCCAGGGCTCCGAACACCATCAACAACAAGAACAGGGATCCGGCAAGGAAATGCCGCTGACCAAACTTCCCTTTGATCAGCTCCTTGCGTTCTTCTGCCGAGGCAGTGCGCACCCGTCGCGCTTGCAGACCCAGGTAAAGGGCATACAAGGCCAGCGCAAACGCCAAAATCATCAGCACAGGATGAAAGAAGGGCAAGGCCAGCTCTAGCCAGCGGGGAAGTTGAATGCTCATAGAGACCGCGGGAAGAAAGAGGAAGATGCCCCTAAATTAACATAAGTTAATCTCTCTTTTGCCGCTCATGAGACCAAAGGGCGCGCATGGACTCCAACAGTTGAGGCACCCTCTGGGTGAGGTCTTGATATAGGCAAATTTGCTGTTGGCAGCGGGCCAGGTTATGGGCCTTGCGGCTGGGGTAGCGTTGGGGATCCCAATTCCAGTAAGCGTCTTCAAACCAATCCTGCAAAAAGCGCATCCCCAATTCCAGGGTAATCAGTTGGATCCCTTGGAGAAGGAGTTCCGGTTGTAGGGCGTGCAAGTTCCCGGTTTGGGCATAGCCCCGCAACCCGGCCAGGATCGCCTCTGGCTGAAGGGTATTTCCTCGTTTGCCCCAGGAGCGCAGGGCATCCCCCAATTCAACATAGAGATTGTGATACATAAAGGTGTCCAGATCCACCAGGCCCACAAATTGCCCCTGCTCATCGAACAAAAAGTTGTTGAACTTGAGATCGGCATGGATGATTTGAGTTGGGATCCCCGAGGGCAGCAGAAGATTGGGCACAGTTTCGATTAAAAACTGCCATTCTGCCTGCACTTCTGGGGCCGGCTCATACTGGCGTAGCTGTTGCCAAAGGTGAGCCGTATCGTGAAAATGCGGGATCTGGAAGCGAAAACGATAGTCCATCTGGGCCAAGAGTCGATGCAGGTGTCCAACGGCTGCCCCCGCCTCTTCCAGATAGCCCCAATTGGGAGGGGCTGAGTGACAGGATCCCGGCAGACAATCCATGACCCGCCACAGTCCTTCTGCCCAGGCCAAGTGCAGGGATCCATCGCGAGCGCGACGGAATTGGGGGACGGGGAAGCCGTGTTGTCTCAACCATTGGCCGATGGCTTGACCATCTTCGGTGACAGCAGGATCAAATCGGGGATGAAGGCGCTGGGCGATGAAGGATCCCTCAGAGGTGATGAGTTTCCAGGTTTGGTGAATGAGGCCCACTCGGATGGCTTCGGGTGGCTTTGGATCCCCCAGTTGAAAGTGTTGGACAAGGGGATCCAGCCAAGTCAGGTCAAGCATAGGCGAGGAACCATTCAAGCTTGGGGTGCTGGGTCGATCTTTACTGTTTTCCGAGCCCACTCAAACTGCCTATCACACTTACCGCCTTTGAGGCTTAAAGTTCTCTTAAAGTTCTGTTGAAGTTGCTTGGCGTTGGCGATTTTACCATCCTCGATAAACAGGGCAGGCTGTTTGGGAGGGTGCAGCTTTTTATGGGACCACAGCCTTTTTGCGGCTCACCCGAACGGGACTTGTCGCCGAAACCCACTGCCCCATTGGCCGAGAACTCAGGTGTCGTTGTGGCAAACCCGCGAAAGAGCCCCATTTGCTACCTTAATGAAGGTCGCTGGCCGGACAGCCGTTAGGTTCGCTCATCACCCCATGGATACCCGCCTAATCAACATTGGCTTTGGCAACATCGTCGCCGCTGGGCGTGTGGTCGCCATTGTCAGTCCCGAGTCAGCTCCCATCAAACGCATCATCAGCGATGCCCGCGAGAGGGGCCAGTTGGTGGATGCTACCTATGGTCGTCGTACCCGCGCTGTCATTATCACCGATTCCGGGCACGTCATCCTCTCCGCCATCCAACCCGAAACCGTTGCCAACCGCTTCCTGACGGCCAAGCCCGGTTTGTCAGAGGAGACCGAGTGAAAGCCCATCGCTGTAAGCCGTTTGAGAAACCAGAAGTGAGATATCCTAAAACAAACCCAAACAAGTCAATTGCCCAGCCGTCTTGCGTCGGTCTCTGTCTATGCCAACCTCTCCTACCCCGGTTTCCTCTGAGTGTACGCAGCAGCAGGGATCCCTTCCGGCTCCCACCCCGCGCGGTCGCTTGGTGGTTTTGACAGGGCCCAGTGGAGTGGGCAAAGGTACGTTGGTCAGCCAGTTGCGCCAGCGCCACCCCGAGTTGTATCTCTCGGTTTCGGTCACCACCCGCCCCCCCCGCCCCAGCGAACAGGAAGGCGTCAACTACTACTTTCGCAGTCGGGAGGAATTTCTCAACTTGATTGAAGCCAACGAGCTGTTGGAATGGGCACAGTATGCGGGCAACTTTTACGGCACTCCCCGCGAGATCGTGTTCCAAAAACTCAATCAGGGTCAGGATGTGCTGCTGGAAATTGAGCTGGCGGGGGCCCGTCAGGTGAGGCAACAGTACCCAGATGCCATTCGCATCTTTCTCTGTCCCCCTTCTCTGGAAGAGCTGGAACGTCGCATCCGCGAGCGCGGACAAGACTCAGAGGCCAGCATCGAGCGCCGCCTGGAACAGGCCCGCAAGGAATTGGATGCCCAAGACGAATTTGACTACGTGATTGTCAACGACAACCTGGAGCAGGCGCTGCAGGAGCTGGAAGCCCTGCTCTATCCCCCCTCTCCCTCTTCAAAGGAGCAGCAGCCCTAGCTTCTACAGCCCCTTCCCGGAACGCTGGTGTCGGTGGTGCAGTGGCTCCAGATTGGGCCTAGGGTTAACTTTCGGTTAAGAAAAAAGCTGCTGGGGAGGGTAGTTTGGCTTTACCAAAAAACTGGGTCTAAAGCCCCGCCCTAAGGCCTACGGCCCGCTGACGCGACCAGGGCGGCTTTTATCTTGCTAACCTGCGCTAGAGTGGGCCCATGCGCGTCCTCGAAGCCAAGCTCCTCAACGGCACAGCCCAGCAGTACCAAGCCCTGGATGAGGCCATTCGGACTGCCCAGTTTGTGCGCAACAAGTGCCTGCGCCACTGGATGGATCATCAGGGGGTGAACAGGGCCAAGTTGTACTCCCTCTGCAAGGACTTGGCTCAGGAGTTCCCCTTCGCCCAGAAGCTCAACTCCTCTGCCCGACAAGCCAGTGCCGAGCGAGCTTGGTCTGCTATTTCCAACTTTTACCGCCGCTGCCAGAACCAGGCAGCCCAAAAAGGCTATCCCCAGTTCCAGAAACACTGTCGCTCCGTGGAGTACAAAGTCTCCGGCTGGAAGCTCTCCCAGGATGGAATGTTCCTCACCTTCACGGACGGCTTCCATCGCGTAAGCGGTGCGTAGCACTATGCGGGTACTTTTGCCCTCTACTGCAACGGCGAGGCACGGCGGGACATCCTCACCCTGAAAATCAACCGGGTGCGGGTCATACGCAGGGCCGATGGGTACTACGCCCAGTTCTGCCTGGATGTAGAACGCCAAGAGCAGGTGGAGTACACCGGCCAGGTGGTGGGGCTGGATGTGGGCTTGATGCACTTCTACACCGACAGCCACGGAAACAAGGTAGAGTGCCCCAAATTCTTGCGTCGTGCTGAAAGGAGGTTGAAGCAACACCAGAGGAGACTGAGCAGAAAGTTTAAGAAGGGGGCCAAACCTCAATCCAAGAACTACCACAA